>JARXAG010000128.1 GCA_029866055.1 Burkholderiaceae bacterium | reverse complement strand
ACGATTTGTCTTGGCTTTGCGATGCCGTTTATCGCCATTGCCATTGTCAAACTGACGCGATTTAAAAGTAACTAAAACTCAGACTGACAGCAAACTTGTCTGAATCGAGCGGCGCTAGGCGCTGACCTATCGCCGGCTCGGCAGACGTTTAACCTAGACTATCCGCCCAGATATTGCGCGCCCAACCCCACGCGTAAACACCTTCAAGATCGGTTGGCCCAGTCGACACCCCACCAGAACCCGCAACCGTTTTAAAGGTCTTTTCAGCGGCATCGTATTGATGCACACTTGCCACGTGAACGACTTGGGTGTCATTGACAAAGCTGTAGCAGGTGTTTGTCAGCACGGGCGCAGGGTTGATTTCCCAACCATTAAGTTGCGCGATGATGGCGGCTGCCGCGACTTTAGCGTGTTGGTTCGCCATATGACCAGATTTTGGCATCAACGGTGCAACCTGAATTGAATCACCCAACACGTGTACATCTTTTGCTGCTGTGGATTCAAAGGTTTTGAAGTCGACTTGTACCCAACGCTTGTTCGCGTTAGCAATGCCGCCTTGCACGGCTAAATCACCCGCACGCATGGCAGGCAAAACATTTAACACATCAGCCTTTAAGTCATCTTGCACGTCAAACTTAAGCGTCTTGGTCTTGGCATCTACCGCAGTCACATTGAACTGTGGGCGATATTCGAGAATGCCTGCATACTGCTCGGCCCAAACTTTTTTAAACAAGCCAGGCTTTGAGATGACGTCAGGATTCGCATCCAGAACAATAACCTTCGACTTAGGCTTATTCTTTTTGAGGTAGTTGGCGACCTGGCAGGCGCGCTCGTAGGGGCCTGGTGGGCAACGGTATGGCGCGAGCGGAATACTAATTGCAAAGACACCGCCATCCTTCATTGAAGCAAGCTGTTTATGCAGGGCAACAGTTTCGTCGCCCGCCTTCCAGGCTTGCAAGGTGACGCCCGCTTGATTGGCTTGCGCCAAGCCTTCGATGCTGTCAAGCATCAGGCTAATGCCTGGCGACACCACCAGCTTGTCGTATGCCAATGTTTGACCCGACGCGAGTTGAACGGTTTTCTTTTCAGCGTTAAACGAGGCGACACTATCTTTCACAACTTTAACGCCATGCTTTTTTTGCAACGCGTCGTATGACACAGTGACATCAGCCAAGGTCTTTGAGCCGCCAATCACCAAGTTAGACATCGGGCACGAAATAAATTGTGCATTGGGCTCGATCAAGGTCACATTCGCGGTGTTATTCGAAAGTAGTCTGAGGTATTTAGCGGCAGTTGCACCTCCATACCCGCCACCCACCACGACGATTTGAGCCTTATTGAGGCTAGCGCGTGCAAGCCCTGGCATACCAAGAGCAGCACCGAACAACGCAGAACTTTGTCCTAGAAATAAACGACGATTCATGTTGTGCTCCTTTTTATTTTTTTCCAAGCACAGACGCGATTGTCTGCAGCTGTTCATCTGTATAGCCCTTGGCTAACTGATGCATGATAGTGCCGGTTAACGCACCACTTTTATAGTCGAGCATTTTTTTCAAAATCTCAGCTGAGCTCAAATGATTGATGACGGGCATGCCAGTGCCCACCACACCTTGCCCATCGGTGCCATGACAATTGGCGCAGGTCGCAGCCAGGCCACGCTGGTACAACTTGAGTGCATCTGGGTTTTGCGCTTGCGCGTGCGCTGCGCCGGCTGCAGCGAGCACCACCGCAAGTGCTGTCGCACCACGCGCGACCGACCGCTCGAGCGTGCTGAAATCAAATCGTTGTCTGTTGATTGTTTTCATGTTTTCTCCAAAAAACTGAACAGTTGTGCTGACCTTCGCATTGTGATTACCGGATTATGACCGAGCCTTCGCAACAATAGGCATTACTCTAACAAGGGTTTGCCCTTAAGTCTCACTTCACACATCGAATCGTTTGTTATATCGATATATGGCCTGAGTGCTCACCGTATAGGGTAACTCGACCGTGGTTTGAGTGGCCTTCGTCGGGGCGCCTGCGACGCGCTGCACGCTAGACACCCTTCTCTTTGAACCAAGCCAAGGCTTTTTGCCAACCGTCCTTTGCAGGGGCCTCTTGATAGGTCTGCCGATAATCCGCATGAAACGCATGGGGCGCATCGGGGTAGATCACAAACGTTGAAGCCTTTGCTGCGGCTGTGGCATTCGGGCCAGCCAAAGCAAGTTTCATTTTTTCAACATCGGTAACAGGGATACCAGTGTCTTGCCCGCCATAAAGCCCCAAGACCGGCGCACGCGTTTGCGCTGCGAGCTCAAGCGGATGCTCTGGAAAACTATCACTTTTGTCGCCGACTAAACGACCGTACCACGCGACACCGGCTCGCATCGAAGACAGCTTCTGACAGGCCAACCAGGTGATGCGTCCACCCCAGCAAAAACCAGTCATCCCCACACGATTCAGATCGCCGTTGTTGGTGCCGGCCCACTTTAACGCCGCTTCAATATCAGCTAGCACCTGCTGGTCAGGGGTCTTGGCCACGATCTGAGACATGATCTCAGCGACCGTGCCTAACTCGGTGGGCTCACCGGCACGCGTAAAAAACTCGGGGGCAATCGCTAAGTAGCCGACTTTCGCTAGACGACGCGTCACGTCGGCGATGTACTCGTGCACACCAAAGATTTCGCTGGCGACGATAATGATTGGCAGCTTTCCCTGCGCCTGGGCGGGCCGCGAGGTATAGGCCGCGACATTTGTGCCGTTTGAATCGATCGTCACCTCTTCGCTTTGAATGCCAGCAAAGTCAGTTTTAATTGCCTGGGATAAAACGGGCAGTGCTGCGCTGGCAAACCCCGTGCCCAAACTGCCGAGTGTGGCGGCCTTCATAAAACGGCGACGTGAGGTTGAGCGCGAAGCAAATAATGCGGCGCCATCTTTAGCGAGATCTGAGGTCATGCTTTGCTCCTGACTGACGTCAACGTAAAAAAGGATTGTCGAGTTCGCCACCCTCGCTAGGGTTTACGCTAATAGCGCGAGGCCACTCTTTTAAATTACTTTTGGATATTAACTTATAACTAAAAACACATTCAAGCGAGCCTACAGTGAGTCTGTTCATTCTGCGCGAGTCAAATTTTTGCCCCGCTTGCTGTTGCGCTCAAGGCGAGACCTGCAACGTCTCTCCGCATCCCTTTTTACCCCAAGTACACGCGTCGGGAAACCAAATTGTGATCACTCACAATTCAGCGCGGCGAGACGCTAGATCATGAGCAACAAATTAACGAGCTTAACCTTGGGCCGCTTACGCAAAGCACCAGAACATTTTCTAGAGGGCGAGCTGTTAGCCCAAGTCAGTCAGAACGGGCTCGACGAACAGCGCCGCAGCTTCATCCGCAAAAGCTTTTTGGGGGCGCTTGCCACCGCCACGGGTGCGAGTGCCGTAGCGCAAAGCACGGCGACGCTTGGTGACCCCGCTATTCTTGAGAAACAAATTTGGGCCACCACGTTGGGCAAACCCGTTGCAGCAAACCCCTACGGCGTCCCTTCAAAGTACGAAGCAGGTTTAGTACGACGTGAATCACCAGGCTTAACAAGAGTGTCGGCGGCGTCAGTCTCCTTTACCCCTCTACAGGGTTTGTTTGGGATGATCACGCCAAGCGGCTTGCACTTCGAGCGCCATCACCAGGGGTGGTACGAGCTTGACCCGGCGCTGCACCGGCTGATGATCAATGGCTTGGTCAAACGCGAAATGATTTTCACGATGGAAGATCTCATGCGCTTACCCAGCGTTTCGCGGATTCACTTTATTGAGTGCGGCGCAAATACCGGCCTTGAGTGGGGCAACGTTGCGGTGCCGACTGTGCAATATACCCACGGCATGATTTCGTGCAGCGAGTTTACCGGCGTACCTCTTGCAACACTGCTCGACCTGTGTGGTGTTGACCTTAAAAAGGGTAAATACATTCTTGCTGAAGGCGCAGACGGCTCAGGCATGACGCGCACCATCCCCGTCGAGGCCGCCATGGACGACGTGCTGGTCGTGTGGGCGATGAACGGCGAAATGTTGCGACCTGAAAATGGCTACCCTCTCAGATTGCTTGTGCCGGGCGCGCAAGGTGTGAGCTCAGTCAAATGGCTGCGTCGTATTGAAGTAGGTGATCAACCCTATGCCAGCAAAGATGAAGCCGTGCATTACATCGACTTGATGCCAAGCGGCCTGCATCGTCAATACACCTCGATCCAAGAATGTAAATCGGTGATCACGACGCCGTCGGGCGGACAGCAGCTTTTAACCAAAGGTTTTTACAACGTCAGTGGGATCGCCTGGTCTGGACGGGGCACCATCAAGCGCGTGGATGTTTCAGTGGATGGTGGCAAGAACTGGCGCGAAGCACGCCTTGAAGGCCCAATCCTGACGAAGGCCATCACACGCTTCAACATCAATTGGGACTGGGACGGCGCGCCCGCAATTTTGCAATCACGTGCGATTGATTCGACCGGCTACGTGCAGCCACCGATCAATATGCTGCGAGAAGTGCGCGGCACCCGCTCTATTTATCACAACAACGCGATTCAATCCTGGAAACTCGACACCAATGGTGAGGTCAGCAATGTTCAAGTTGGCTAATTTTTTTATGGGCGATCAAGTGATCGTGACAAAATTTCAAGCCAACAGCTCGAGAGTTGATCGATTCGTACACCGCACCAAAGCCTTTGATGTATTGACGGCAGCCGGCAAAACCACCTTGATCCATCATGTGAAGCTCGCTGCAATCACACTGTTTAGTGCGGCAACGCTGTTTTGTACGGCTAGCGACAGCGCCGCGCAAAGCGCTTCGCCTAACCAGTTCAACGGCATCGGCCGCACGGCCACCGCAGCAGAGGTCAAAGCATGGGATATCGACGTGCGCCCAGACCTGAAAGGCTTGCCCGCCGGCTCAGGAAAAGTGCAAGATGGACAGACGCTTTGGGACAACAAGTGCGCCAGTTGTCATGGCACATTCGGTGAGTCAAACGAGGTCTTTACGCCCTTGGT
>JARXAG010000184.1 GCA_029866055.1 Burkholderiaceae bacterium | reverse complement strand
CGCGCCTGAAAATGTGTTTCCTGCAGCGTCTGACGACTGTGTGGCAGCCACCAAGTGGGTACATGCCAATGCCGCCGCACTCAAGGTTGACCCAGAGCGTATCGCCGTTGGCGGTGACAGTGCCGGTGGCCATTTAGCCGCGGTGGTCGCCTTGTCACTCAAGGCAGACAACAGCTTTAAGCCTGTCTTGCAGTTGTTGATTTACCCAGTCACTGACCCCAGCTCTGAACGCGAATCGATGCGCACCAACGGCCAAGGCTATATGCTGACCAAAGAATCAATGGCTTATTACTACGGCGCTTACATGCCTGAACAATGGATGCGCAATGATTGGCGCGGCGCGCCGATGCTGGCCAAAGACCATACTGGCTTAGCGCCTGCTTTTGTCATGACAGCAGGCTTTGATCCGCTGCGCGACGAAGGTGCCGACTACGCTGATAAGTTAACGATGGCAGGCGTTCCCACGCAATACGTCTGCTTCGAGCGCCAGATCCATGGTTTCATCACCATGGGGCGCATCATCGACGAAGCCAACACCGCCGCCGAACTCTGTGCGGCGGCGTTACGCGCTAAGTTTTAGTGGTTGTCGCGCGGCACGGCGCGTGAAGCTTTAGTGGTGATCACGCGCGGCACCAACCGCGAAATCTAGGTAGTTCTCACGCGAGATCAAACACTCGCAGCTCAAACTCTCAAAGCGAACAAGGCACCA
Source organism: Burkholderiaceae bacterium (assembly GCA_029866055.1). GTDB lineage: Bacteria > Pseudomonadota > Gammaproteobacteria > Burkholderiales > Burkholderiaceae_B > Zwartia. Next base: position 8,768 of record JARXAG010000184.1, on the reverse strand, counting down.
CACTCGCTGTGGTTGCGCCTTGCTTGGCCTGTTCTCACAAACTGAGCACTGATCAGCCGGTCATGAGAATGGACACCGCCTGCTCTGTCTTGTTTTCACCGGCTGGTTCACCTGTCAAGCGGCGCGCTTTGACGCGCCACGATTTGGCGATAAAACTACGCCAATGGATTACAATTGAGTTTGAGCAGCTTAGCCAAATCCTTCAACATTTCGACCCTGACCGCACCAGTCACCGTGGCAGAACTGCCTGAATTTTCAAGGCGCGCAGCCAAATTACTCAGCGAGGCCGAATGCCAGGATATTATTTTTTTTCTGTCACACTCGCCTAAAAATGGGGTCCTCATTGAAGGATGTGGGGGCATTCGCAAGCTGCGTTGGCGCAGAGGTAACAAAGGTAAAAGCGGGGGGCTTCGTGTTGTGTATTACTTTTACAACGACCGTATGCCGCTATACCTCATCACACTTTTCGCGAAGGGTGATCGCGCCAACCTCACACAGACAGAGCGTAACGACTTACGCGAATTGGTAGATGAACTTATCATGAGCTCAATAAGGAAACTCAATTGACAGCGGCATTTAACAGTATCAAACGCGGCCTAAAACAAGCGATCAAACACGCCAGTGGACGCACTCAGGCGATTGTGATTCATCGCCCTCACCTCATCGACCTTAAAGCCTTAAGACAAAAGTGCGGCATGACGCAAGAACAGTTCGCGGCCCAGTTTGGCTTTTCAACTGCAACCCTCAGGCATTGGGAGCGCGGCGACCGAAGTCCGCGAGGCGCCTCTCTCGTGCTCTTGAATGTGATTGATCACAACCCAGGAGCTGTCATCGCTGCGTTAACAGCGAAACGCTAATTAGACATAGACTGAAGCCAACACCGTCGCCGAACTCTGTGCGGCGGCGTTACGCGCTAAGTTTTAGTGGTTGTCGCGCGGCACGGCGCTGCCGCTGTTACCGACCAAGAAATCCAAGTCAACACCATCGTTGGCTTGGTTCACATGATCGACATACAACTTGTAATAGCCGCGATTCATTGGTGGTTCGGGGGCTTTCCATTTTTCTTTGCGTGCCGCCAAAATCTCGTCGCTGACGTCTAAATGCAAGCGACGTTTAGCGACATCCAGTTCAATCATGTCGCCGTTTTCAACCAACGCTAAAGGGCCACCGGCTGCCGCCTCTGGTGCAACATGCAAAATCACCGTGCCATAGGCTGTGCCGCTCATGCGCGCATCTGAGATGCGAATCATGTCGGTGATGCCCTTTTTAAGAATCTTGGGCGGCAGCGGCATATTGCCAACCTCTGCCATGCCAGGATAGCCTTTCGGGCCACAGTTTTTAAGCACCATGATGCAGGTTTCATCGATATCCAATTTTGGACTATCGATGCGCTTGTGAAAATCTTCGATGTTTTCAAACACCACTGCACGACCACGATGCTTGAGTAGTTTTTTAGTGGCCGCAGAGGGCTTGATGATGGCGCCATCGGGGCATAAGTTGCCACGCAACACTGCGATCCCTGTATTCTTTTTAAAAGGTTTTTCAAACGTCGTGATCACATCGCGGTTGAAGCATTCGGCTTTCTTGACGTTATCCCAAAGCGAATTGCCGTTCACGGTTAACGCTTTTTTATTCAACAAGCCTTGTTCGCCCAGCGTGCGCAACACCACTGGCAAACCGCCTGCATAGCAGAAGTCTTCCATCAAGTATTTGCCACTTGGCATCAAGTTCAACAGCGTGTGAACATCGCGACCAAACTTATCCCAATCATCGATATCAAGCTTGACACCAATCCGTCGGGCAATAGCGATCAAATGGATCACGGCGTTAGTTGAGCCACCAATTGCAGCGTTGGTACGAATCGCATTTTCAAACGCCTGACGCGTCAAAATTTTATCGAGCGTCAGATTGTCTTTGACCATCTGCACAATGCGGCGACCCGATTCGCGTGCCAGTACATTGCGGCGTGCATCCACAGCAGGATATGCGGCGTTGCCAGGCAGCGCCACGCCCAAAGACTCAACCATACTGGCCATCGTCGATGCCGTGCCCATCACCATGCAATGCCCGTGCGAGCGATGCATGCAGGATTCGGCCTCATGAAACTCGTCGAGCGTCATCTTGCCAGCACGCACGTCTTCAGACATTGACCATGTATTGGTACCGGACCCAATATCTTTGCCCCGATACTTACCGGTGAGCATCGGCCCACCCGAAACACCAATGGTCGGGATATTGACACTCGCAGCACCCATCAAGAGCGAGGGCGTCGTTTTATCGCAGCCAAACAGCAACACCACACCATCAAGTGGATTGGCCCGGATGGTTTCTTCGACATCCATGCTGGCAAGATTACGTAACAACATTGCCGTGGGGCGCACCAAGGTTTCACCAATCGACGTTACCGGAAACTCAAGTGGGAACCCACCGGCCTCGAGCACACCTTGGCGCACCTGATCAGCCAGTAATCTGAAATGCGAATTACAGGGCGTCAGTTCAGACCAGGTATTACAAATACCAATGACAGGCCGCCCATCGAACTGGTCGTGCGGAATGCCACGATTTTTTGTCCAGCTACGATAGAGGAACCCATAAATATCATTACGCGAAAACCACTGACTTGAACGGCTTGGTGCTGCCGGTTTTTTACTTTTATCTGACTTCGCCATTCAAGACTCCTGAGTGATCGTGTGTTTGCTATTCATCCCCGCACCGATCATCGAGACTAAGCTTGCGCGGTGGGGGACGTTTACAGCAACGAAAGATATTGACCGCAAGTCGTGATTTACTTTTTAAACGGTACAACTTTTTGTGTCTGCTGACCCAGACCATCAATGCCCAGTGTCATCACATCACCAGCCTTCAAAAAGCGTGGCTTAGGCTTGACGCCCATCCCAACACCCGGAGGCGTACCGGTTGTGATGATGTCACCGGGCATCAACGTCGTAAATTCGCTGACATAGCTGATGATGGTGGCCGCATCAAAAATCATGGTCTTAGTGTTGCCGGTTTGGAAACGCTTGCCGTTCAAATCTAGCCACATATCCAGCTTTTGTGGGTCTTTGATTTCGTCGGTGGTCACCAGCCATGGGCCGACTGGGCCGAAGGTATCGCAACCTTTGCCCTTGTCCCAGGTGCCGCCACGTTCGATCTGGTATTCACGCTCTGACACGTCATTGACCACGCAATAACCAGCTACGTGTTTGAGCGCATCTTTTTTACTGACATAACGGGCTTTTTTGCCGATTACGATTCCAAGCTCGACTTCCCAATCTGATTTTTTTGAACCCTTGGGCAGCATGACGTTGTCATTGGGGCCGGTCAGGCTGGTATCCGCCTTGTAAAACATGATGGGCTCTTTAGGGATTGGCATACCAGCTTCAGCGGCATGATCTGAGTAGTTCAAACCAATGGCCAAAAACTTACCCATCTTGGCAATCGGCACGCCGAAACGCGGCTTGCCTTTTACCAACGGCAAGGTGCTAGTTTTGATCTTAGCGAGTTTTTTTAACGCCGCAGAAGACAGTTGATCGTTGGTGATATCAGCGATCACGCCTGACAGGTCACGCAATTTGCCCTCTTTATCAATCAAACCTGGTTTTTCTTTACCCTTGGCACCATAGCGTACGAGTTTCATGCGGTTTCCTTCGTGTGAAAAAAATGAAAAATTTAAAGTTGAACGATTAAGGCGATTGCACTACAAAAAAAAAGCTGATCGCAAACGACTTTCGTCAATGCTTACAGAGACCAACCACCATCAATAATTTGCGAGGTACCCGTGGTAAAGGACGACTCATCCGAGGCCAAATAGACCGCCAACTGGGCGATTTCTTCGGGCTTGCCAATACGACCAATCGGCTGGCGCGCTACGAACATGTCGCGCACTTCGCTCACCGACTTACCGGTTTGACTAGACACTGCCTGAATACGCTCGCCTAGCGAAGGCGACTCGATGGTGCCCGGACAAATTGCATTAAACCGCACACCGCGCGCGACGTAATCAGCAGCTAGCGCACGCGTCAGGCCGATCACAGCGGCCTTTGAGGCACCATAAATCACGCGATTAGGTGCGCCTTTAATATTCGAGGCGGCAGAGGCCATGTTAATCACGCTGCCCTTGCCTTGTTCAAGCATGCCCGGCAAAAATGCACGAATCGTGCGATACATAGATTTGACGTTCAAATCCATACTGAAATCCCAGTCGGCATCACTGACCTGCATGATGTCCCCTTGGTGCACGAAACCCGCGCAATTAAACAACACGTCGATGTTGCCGATTTTTTTTGCAAAGGTATCGACCTCGGCGGTTTTTAAAACATCAAGGAGATGGGTCTTGATGTTAGGTACGCCCGCGTAAGCATTGAGCAGCTCTTGTTTGAGATCGGTTGCCCATACGGTTGCGCCTTCGCGCGCCATGGCAAGTGCACAAGCACGGCCAATCCCTTGCCCGGCAGCAGTGACCAGAATTGTTTTTCCTTGCAAACGCATACTCGCTGTCCCCAATGATCGTGCCAAATTGGCTTGACCAATTTAGCAGTTTTCGTGCAAAAATGAAATTATGATTACCCATGCCTCTGACTCGCGTCGTGTCTATCAGCAAATTGCCGATCAAGTTTTGCAACTGATCGGCTCTGGTGAGTTTGCCGTCAATACCCGTTTGCCGTCAGAGCGCGACTTAGCCGAACAATTCAAAGTGTCGCGCCCTTCGGTGCGCGAAGCATTAATCGCGCTTGAAGTCATGGGTTTCGTGCAAATCAAGATGGGCTCGGGGGTGTATGTTTGCAAACCCACCCAGCGCAAACAGCAAGCACCGGTTAAAGAATTTGCACCGTTCGAACTCATTGAGGCGCGCGCGTTGATCGAAGCTGAGATCGCCGCTCAGGCCGCAATCAACCGAACCGACGCGCACCTGCAAGAGCTCGAGCAGCGGTTGCAAGACATGAGCACGCGATCGGCACAGCAGAAAAACCCCCTGGCTGCAGATCGCGAATTTCATGCGGTGCTAGCCCGCGCCACTGGTAATCAGGTGTTGGCCAGCTTGGTCGAGCAACTATTTGACGCACGTATGGGGGTATTGTTTTCAAGACTGGCCAATTACTTTGACACCCAAACGACCTGGGAGCAGGCCATCAAAGAACACCGTGCGGTGCTGCGCGCGGTCAAGGCGCAGGATCCCGAGCGGGCACGCCTCGCCATGCGGCACCACCTGGATCGCGCGCGCAAGCGCTTCTCAGTGAGCTGGCTAAAGAGTGCAGAACCTAGACAAGCCAGCACAGGACATGCCTCAACGCGCTTAGCAGCAAGGCATGATTCGGCCACAGGTTCGCGTCCAAAAGCGAGTCAAGCTGCCTCAAAGACCAGCAAGCCTAGCCTTGGCACGCACTCAAACCGCAAAGCGGGTGGCGTAGTCAAACGTTAAGCGGCGCTGGCGCAGCGATTCCAAATCGCTCGGCAAACGGCGCCAAGCCAGGCAAAAGTGTTGGGTGAAGCCTGACGCCAGATTTCAGTTGCTCGGCGCGCGCGGCTAAGCCCGCATGACCAGGTAAACGCACCTTCGAGACTCCGGGGCGCGGTGGGTTCTGCAAGCAAGAATCAGCCAACTGATCCATTTGCCTTAAAAAGTCTTGTTTGCCGCCAAAGGCGTCAGGATCGTACAAAGTGATGTTGATCGTCGCCCCCCAACCCTCTTTCGGGTCAGCGCGACCAAAACCAGACAAACCACCTGTCAGCGCTTCGACCATTAGACCTAAGCCAAAACCCTTGTGCCCATATGACATACCACCAATCGGCAAAATAGTACCCGGTGGCGTTTGATTAAACACACCGGGATCATTGGTGGGGCTACCTTGTGCATCTAACAACCACTCTTCAGCAAATTTTTCGCCAGCGGCGGCTTTGCGATTGCACATGCCATTGGTGGTAATTGATGCTGAGATATCAATCAACACATCGCCACGTGAACACGGAAACCCCATGGCAATCGGATTAGGCGTGAAGACCGCACGCGTGCCGCCGTAGGGCGCCACACTCGCTACATTAGGATCAGAACTGGCCAGCACCATCAAAAATCCCTCGCGGGCAGCGCGCATCAAATACACCGCTAAGCAGGCGATATGATGGCTGCGCTTGATCGTCAGAGACGCCACACCCATCTCACGGGCAGCTGGAATCAACACATCGAGCCCACGCTCAATCAGCCACGGGCCGGGCAAGCGCATGCCATCCCACAACTGCGCAGCGGGCTTGGCGCTCACCACGCGGTAATCGCCTTCGCGGGTCATACCACCGGTCTCAGCGTCTTTAAGGTAGCCCGGCAAGAGGGCTAAGCCATGCGTATCATGCCCAAGCAAATCACCCTCAACAAGCGTTTGCGCAACCACCAGTGACATGTCGGGATCGAGCCCCGCCGCAATGAGCAAGTGCTTGGCCCATTGCACGAGTTCTGTACTTGAATACGCGGCACGTGCCGAGTTAACTTGGCTCATGAAAATGTCTTCCTAACAAGTGATGGGCGCGCAAAGGATAAGGATGTTTCCACGATTAGTACGTGGCACGACCACCCGAGATATCAAATACAGCGCCAGTCGAAAAACTGACTTCGTCAGACGACAACCAAGCAACTAAATTAGCAATTTCTTGCACTTCGCCAAAGCGGTTCATCGGAATCTTCGACAACATAAAATCAATGTGCTGCTGCGTCATCTGCGCAAACATGCCGGTTTTCACTGCCGCCGGCGTAATGCAGTTCACTTTAATCTCGGTGCTGGCAAGCTCTTTACCTAACGACTTCGTCAAACCCATGACAGCCGCCTTTGACGCGCTATAGGCTGAAGCGTTTGGATTGCCTTCTTTACCAGCCACCGAGGCGATATTCACAATGCGGCCATAGCCCTTGCCACCGTTAGCTTGCTTCATCAGCGGTGCAATCGCCCGACACGTTAAAAACGTACCGCGTACGTTGATGTCAAACACGCGGTTCCATTCATCGACGGGGTAATCAATCACCGTCACGTTGGGGCCTGTGATGCCTGCGCTATTGACCAAAATGTCGATCGACGCCCCAAAGGCCAGGGTTGCCTTCACGGCCTGCGCCACTGAGTGCTCGTCAGACACATCCACTTGCACCCCGTGTGCCGAGGCGCCTAAGCGTGCCTGAGCATCTTTCAAGCTTTTTGCATCGCGATCCCAAAGCGTGACGGTTGCACCACCGCCAATCAGTCGCGCCGCGCATGCCTCGCCGATCCCGGCAGCCCCGCCTGTAATCACCGCATGCTTGCCAGAAAAGTCGTATTGCGCCGGTTTGGACATGTTTGTTCGCCTCGAATGTTTAGGGGTTTTCCCGTCTTTGACTCAAATAATTGGTCAGACCAATTGCTCTTGAAGTTTAACCATAATATCCTTTCCCCTGACAAGTCAAACACACTGTCGCTGCATGTACTTAACGCGCGCAGCGCGCAGCCAGCCAAGGGCAGCCCTCTTCATGAAAGTATTAATTACGGATTTCGACTTTCCGAACGTAGAACTCGAACTCGGATTATTCAGACAGGCTGGGTTACAGGTCATCACGGCCCAATGTAAAACCGAAGACGAAGTGATCGCAGCAGGTAAAGACGTTGACGCATTTTTACTTCAATACGCCCCCGCCAATCGCAAGGTCTTTGAAGCCCTGCCTGGTTTAAAAATCGTCAGTCGCTACGGTGCCGGCTTTGACACCATCAATACCGATGACGCTCAAGCCTGTGGCGTTTGGGTCGGCAACTCGCCCGACTACGGCGTGCATGAAGTGGCGAGCCACGCGTTTGCGATGGCCCTAAACCTGACTCGACATTTATCTTTCTACGACCGCGACGTACGTGCCGGCAAATGGCATTACTTAACACCTGGAGTCCTCAAGCGCCCTTCAAATATGACGGTGGGTGTGTTGGGGATGGGACGTATCGGCCGTCGCTTTGCCCACCTCGCACGCGAGACCTACGGCAAAGTGATTGCTTGCGATCCGCACATCATGGCCTATGACTTTCCGCCCTATGTCGAGCGAGTAGACATGACTGAACTTTTTGCCACAGCGGATATCATTTCAGTGCATACGCCCCTCAACGATGAAACCCGCAACATCGTCAATAGCAAGGTGTTGAATCTGATGACACCCGGCAGCTACGTAGTGAACACGGCGCGTGGAGGCTTAGTCAATGTCGACGATGCGTTGGCCGCACTGAACTCGGGCCAACTAGGTGGGTTGGCGCTTGACGTATTGCCCCAAGAACCACCGGGCGATCATCCCCTCGTGAGGCACCCGCGTACCATCTTGACACCGCACGCAGCTTTCTTCTCGCAAGAGGCAGAAATCGAGCTGCGTAGCAAGGCCGCGCAAAACATCATCACCTTTGCGCGCACGGGCAAGCCTGACTACATCGTGACAAAAGGAACTCGGTGATGGCTGACACGAGGCAACAGAGCCTCGTGCTTAACCGGCCATCGCTGAGCACAATGTCAGTCATGTGTATGATAGCAACGCGCCGAAAATAAGCGCGCGCTCAAGCTCTAGGCAAGGTGCCTAACCTGACTCATTTTCGTTGAATACTACGTGTCCGGAATGGCCGGCTCCGTCAAAGAAAAAATAGGAAACCTCATGGAACCAGTGATTCGCCTTCACCCTCAAGATGATGTCGTCATCGCACGTCACCAACTCATTTCAGGTACCAAGCTTGCCTCTGAAAATGTCACGATTCGTGGATTGGTGCCGCCTGGCCACAAAGTTGCGACAAAAA
>JARXAG010000161.1 GCA_029866055.1 Burkholderiaceae bacterium | reverse complement strand
CAGTAGTGATGGGGATTAAACGTTTGATTTCGGGCGATGCTTACACTGAATGGAACGTTGTCATGGCGACGGCGATGCTGGCCATGCTGCCCCCAGCGCTCGTTGTTGTGCTCATGCACAAGTGGTTCGTCAAAGGGTTGGTAGATTCTGAAAAATGAATCACACCCATAATCTCTAAGTCATCACATCTCGAGCGCATACCAACATGGCCGCCATTTCTTTAAAAAATATCGTCAAGCAGTATGGCGTGGGTAAAGCCGCAGTGCAGGTGATCCATGACGTCTCTGCTGAAATCAGCGACGGTGAGTTTGTCGTGATCGTCGGCCCTTCAGGCTGCGGCAAGTCGACCTTGCTTCGTATGGTGGCTGGCCTTGAAGAAATCACTGCCGGCACCATATCAATTGGCGTACGCGTGGTCAATGACCTTGAACCAGCCGAGCGTGACATCGCGATGGTGTTTCAAAACTATGCGCTCTATCCGCACATGACGGTCTTTGACAACATGGCGTATGGTCTCAAAATCGCGCGGGTGCCCAAGGATGAGATCAGAGCGCGTGTAGAAAAGGCAGCCGACATCCTTGAGCTCATGCCTTACTTAGACCGCAAGCCACGTGCGCTGTCGGGCGGGCAACGTCAGCGCGTCGCGATGGGCCGAGCAATTGTGCGTCAGCCCCAAGTATTTTTGTTTGACGAACCGTTGTCTAACCTTGATGCCAAACTGCGGGCACAGACGCGTCTTGAAATTCAAAAGCTGCATCGCGAATTGGGCATCACCTCTTTGTTTGTGACACACGACCAAGTCGAGGCGATGACCTTGGCGCAGCGTATGTTGGTCATGAACGCCGGGGTCATGGAGCAGTTCGGTACGCCAGCAGAGGTGTACAACACTCCCGCTAGTACGTTTGTGGCCAGCTTTATCGGTTCGCCCCCAATGAACTTGCTCAAGCATGCACCAGGTGCGATTGAGGGCTCAATCTTGGGGATCCGGCCCGAACATCTTGAGGTCGGTAGTGAAGGCTGGGCCTTAACGGTCGAGGGTATCGAACTCTTGGGTGCCGAGCGTTTGTTGTATTGCCGCCTCCAAGACGAAGCGCTGATCGTGCGTATTCACGAAGAGCAACAAGCGCCAACCATAGGCGAAACAATCTATGCCAAGCCGCGCGCAGATCGTATGCACCGATTCGACGCACGCACAGGTCTGCGCGTCTAAGGGTTTTCTCTAGGGCGCTCAGGGCAGGCGCGGGGTTCAGGGGTGCTTGGCCTTACGCCTGCCTGACGAATGCCTAGCAACACGAGGTCTCACTGTGATATTGTGCCGGATTAAGAGATGGGGCTCAATTCATATAGGGCCCCGCCCGCACCGAGACAAAACAAGCGTGATGCAGACTGATTCTTACTTGCCCTTTGATCCAAAGGTTGCACCTTTACAAAAACTGCCTGCGGGTAGCGTGGATTGTCATTTTCACGTGTTTGAAGATGCTGCTAAATATCCTTACACGGCAAATCGCTCGTACACGCCAAGTCTGGCGCCGTGGGCTGCCTTTGAAGCGATGAATCAGGCGATTGGTGCCGATCGCGCCGTACTCGTTCACCCCTCGGTCTATGGCCACGATCATGCCACGCTGTATGACACGCTACGTGCGCATCCCGATCGCTTACGTGCTGTCGGTGTTTTGCCGCTGGATGTGTCTGACCAAGAGATTGAAAAATTGCATCTGGCCGGTACCCGTGGGACCCGTCTCAATATTTTGTTTGCCGGTGGCGGTCAATTGAGTGACGCCGAAAGCTTGGCAAAACGCTTGAAGCCGTTTGGTTGGCATATCCAGTTTTTAGTGGATGTGGCGGCGCAGCCAGAGATCCCAGCATGGGCAGCCAAATTGGGTGTGCCAGTTGTCTTTGATCACTTTGGTCATCCTTCAAGACCCGACGTCAATGACGCTGGTTTTAAAAATATGTGTGCCTTGGTGAAAGAAGGTATCGCTTGGGTGAAGTTGTCTGGCGCTTACCGCGTGGTTTCACCTGCCGCGAAGTGGGCCGCGATTCAAGGTTTTGTCGATGCCTTGCTCGCCACGCGCACTGATCGTCTGGTGTGGGGCACTGACTGGCCTCATCCGAATATCCCAGCGCCCATGCCCAATGATGGAGACATCGCTGATGCGGTATTTAAGTGGTTGCCTGACGCGGCTTTACGGCAACAGATTCTTGTTAGTAACCCAGAAGTTTTGTATGACTTCGCCCCCTTTATCAAAAACGTTTAACTTTTTAAAACCGGAGACTCTATGAAACGTCGTCACTTATTCGCGCTATCGGCCCTGGTTGCCGCAACCTTCGTGTTGGGCGCGCCAACGCAAGCTTTTGCTCAAAAAACAATCTTAAAGCTTGGCTGGACCACAGTTGATAGCCCCACCGATCCATACACCGTTGGCGCCAAGGCATTCAAGAAAGCTGTTGAAGAAAATTCTAAAGGTTCGATCGAAGTCCAGTTGTACCCAAATCGCCAACTCGGTGAAGAAAAGCAAGTGATGGAAGCTGTTCGCTTTGGCACCGTTGACATGACGATCATGACCAACGCAGTCATTGCGCAAATCGAGCCAGCGTATCAGGTCAACGATTTACCATTCTTGTATTCAAGCGAAGAGCAAGCGCGTAAAGCTTTAGATGGCAAACTTGGCAGCGATTTAGCTGCGATGCTGGCCAAGAAGAACGTGGTCGTGCTCGGCTATATGGAAGGCGGTTTTCGCCAGATGATTAACAACAAGAAGCCCGTTGGTGTACCGGCTGATGTGACCGGCGTGAAATACCGTGTCATGCAAAACCCGATGTATATCGATATGTTCACCTCGTTGGGTGGTGCCGCTGTGCCGATGGCTTGGGGCGAAGTATTTACGGCCGTTCAGCAGGGCACCATTGACGGTCTCGAAATCCCAGTCGCTGTGATCGACAGTTCAAAAATGTATGAAGTCACAAAGTTTTTGTCGATGACCAATCACACCTACTCGATGATTGCACTGTTGATTTCGAAACGCAGCATGGACAAGCTGACTCCAGATCAAAAGGCAGCTGTGATGGCGGCAGCCAAGACTGCGACAGCCGAGCAGCGTGCTGCAGCGTTGGTCAACGAGAAAGCCTTGTTAGATGGTCTTGCTAAAAAGGGCATGATCATCAACAAAGTGGCGGATGTTGCGCCGTTTCGTAAGTCAGTGCAATCGATCTATGACAAATCACGTGTCGCTGTAGGCGATGCGCTGATCAATCAGGCACTCGACGCAGTGAAGTAAAGTCTTGAAAAAAGGCGCTCGGTTGAGCGCCTTTTTTTACAGAGATATTTTTAGACTGGAAAATTTGTATGCGTCACTGGTTTGATAGGCTTGAAAGCGTTTTGAAGATGGCAGCCGTCGCGATTGTGCTGATGATGTTGTTGGCGCTCAGCGCACAAGTCTTTTTGCGTTACGTGTTTGGTAAGGCGCTGTCCTGGAGCGAAGAGCTCTCTTTACTTGGCTTTGCTTGGGTCGTAGTGATTTCTACTGTGATTGGTATTAGACGCCTCACGCACGCGCGGATGGATTTGGTGATTGGCTTATTACCCAAGTCACTGCATGGCGCGGTCGATGCGTTGGTGTCATTGATGATGTGTGCGCTGGGTTTGTTTATCGCCTACGCTGGCTGGAATTACGTGATTGAGACACGTGGCTCAACCTCCGCTGCCATTGGTTTTCCGATTGAATTTTTGTACGCAGCGGCCCCCGCCTTTGGCGTGCTGACTGCCTTGTTTTCGTTCGAACGTTTACTGCCCTGGGCGGAGTCTTTAAATGAGTAGCACCGCTTGGTTGTTGTCGGCTGGTTTTGGGGCCTTGATGCTGTTAGGCGTGCCGTTCGCTTTCGCGATTGGCATTGTTGTCGCGCTTTCCCTGATAGTGTCTGGCATCGAGCCCATGCTGTTGCCCCAAACAATTGTGGCCGGCACGCAGTCGTTCTCGTTGTTGGCCATCCCTTTCTTTATGCTGGCTGGCGAACTCATGTCGGCGGGTGGGTTATCTCAGCGCCTGATTAAAGTTGCTGATGTCTTTGTGCGACATTTGACGGGTGGTTTGGGTTTAGTCACTGTCTTAGCCGCCGCTATTTTCGCGGCAATTTCTGGTTCGGCGCCAGCCACCACTGCAGCGATTGGCGCGATCATGATCCCGGCCATGGCCGAGCGCGGCTACAGTAAACCGTTTGCGACGGCGGTTGCAGTGAGCGCAGGTATTTTGGCGCCTTTGATTCCACCCTCGATTGCGTTTGTGATTTGGGGTGTGATCGCCGAGCAGTCAATCTCTCGTTTGTTTAGTGCTGGGATTTTGCCTGGCTTGTTGATGGCGGCCGGGTTGATGGTGGTGTGCTGGTGGCATGCTAAAAAACACAAGATCCCGACGCAACCACGCGCGACGATGGCAGAAATCCGCGCGGCTCTGCGCGACGGTATTTGGGCTCTGCTGGCACCCGCGATTGTTTTAGGAGGTATTTACGGCGGCGTCTTTACACCGACTGAGGCGGCTGTCGTGAGTTGCGTGTATGCCCTCTTCATCGGAACGGTCGTTGAAAAGCGTTTGAAATGGCGCGAATTGCCTAATATCGTGTGGCGCTCAACCAAAGTCACAGCCATTGTGATGTCCATCATTGTGTTCTCAGCCGGCTTTGGTATTTTGGTGGCACAAGAACAACTCGCACCCAAGGCAGCAACTTGGCTCGCCGCAAACATCCAAGAAAAATGGATTATGTTGCTGGTATTGAATTTTGTGTTCTTTTTAGCGGCCGCAGTGATGGACGAAATCGCCATCATGGTGGTATTCGGGCCGCTACTGATCGCGATTGCAAATAGTTTTGCGATTAGCCCCATTCACTTTGGCGCGATCATCGTGACAAACGTGGCGATCGGCATGGCTGCACCACCGATTGGCTATTGTCTGTTTGTCGGGATGGCGATTAGTGGCTTGAAACTGACTGACGTGTCGCGCGTGATGCTGCCCTTTGTGGGCGTGATGTTGATTGTGCTGATGCTGGTGACGTATGTACCAGGCTTTGCCTTAGCGCTGCAATAGTTAAAAGCGTTCAGGGCTTACGGTAAAGAACGGGCACTTAGTTGTGTCCGTTCTTATTGAAGCGGCCTGTCACGCAAACTTTGCGTTTAACGGGTCTTCAAGCCCCACCTGCGCAAACCCCTTAGCCCTCAACAGGCACGAGTCACACTGTTTGCAGGGCGCCCCATTGGGCGCTGGGTCGTAACAGCTAGTCGTTTCTGAAAAATCAACGCCCAACTCCAGGCCTTTGCGAATGATATCGGCCTTGCTCATGTTGATGAGTGGCGCACGAATCTTGAGTCGTTGAGTACCTTCGACCCCAGCCTTGGTGGCGAGATTGCCTAAGTGTTCAAAGGCCTCAATGAACTCTGGGCGGCAATCGGGGTAGCCGCTGTAATCCATCGCATTGACCCCCACAAAAATATCTTGTGCACCTAAGACCTCGGCCCAGCCTAACGCAAAACTTAAAAAAATCGTGTTGCGCGCGGGTACATAGGTGATGGGGATCCCTGCGCTGATATCCTCAACAGAGTGGCCCTTTGGCACATCGATGTCGGCGGTTAGTGCCGAGCCGCCAAAGCTACGTAGGTCGATATCTAGAATGGCATGGCGAGCCACGCCGCGCAACTTGGCAAAGGCTGCGGCGCGTTCAAGTTCAATCGAATGGCGCTGGCCATAGCGAAAACTCAGCGCGTAGACTTCAAAGCCCTCGTGCTGAGCCATCGCCACCACAGTGGTTGAATCTAAACCACCGCTTAATAAACAGACTGCTTTTTTTGTCATTGAACGCTGATCGTGCTTATTTAGGTTGCCAGCTAATAATGCTAGGCAAGGTTATAAAAAATTGTTGGATACGCTGAACCCACTTGCTGCCTGGCGAGGCAGCAAGTGGGCTCGAATATTTTGCTATTTCGCAGTTGGCATCACAAATTCAG
>JARXAG010000124.1 GCA_029866055.1 Burkholderiaceae bacterium | reverse complement strand
AGAGGAAATGGATCTCTGGGTGCAAAATGGGGGAGAATGGGGGTTGGAACTTGACCCTGCCAACCTGGCTCACTACGCGGCAGTGCTTGCGAAGTTACCATTGGTTATCACGGTAGGTGAGGGCGCCAATCGGTTCAATGTATTTCATGCTGAATTTTTTGGTGACGATCTGGCAATTGATCTGCCCGGCTACTCAAACCATGTGCGCGAGCAATTGTTGTGGGGTCGTATGCTGATTCGCGATCCTAATAAAAAAGATCTGCATAAAGGCTTGTCTAAATCGTTTTGTGGTCATACGCCAGTCAAAAGTCATAAGCAGATTGGCTCGCATGTGTTTATTGATACGGGCTGCGGCTATCCGAATCGCACTGGCAAGTTAACCATCGCCAGGGCGGCAGATCTGGTGTTTTTTGAGGGTTAATCATTGACGTTTACTTGCTGTTTTTATGATTGAAGGCTAGCCAGTGCATTCTTATAGGTCGGGTAAGCCAGTAAGTCGGTAAGCTTTTAGATTTCGAGCAAGCAGGTAAGTTATTTGTTTCGAGTAAGCAGGCAAGTCCCTAAGCAGAGCGATACTTTTACAGGATGTTCAGTATGACCAAACAAACGCTAATCGTTTTTTCACATGGCAAAGAGTCGGGCCCAAATGGCTCAAAAATACAGTGCTTAGCCAAAGTAGGCAGCAACGCTGGGGCGCAAGTGCTCAGTGTCGACTACAGCGGTATGGACGACCCAGAGCAACGCGTGCAAAAGTTGTTGTCGTACGACCTACCCACGCATGATCAGTTGATCTTGGTAGGCTCAAGTATGGGCGGCTATGTATCGACCGTTGCCTCTGAGCCCTTGAGTACCAAAGGCCATCCTGTAAAAGGCTTGTTTTTACTCGCGCCTGCTTTTTATCTGGCTGATGTGCAGGTGGCGTCTGCCTATGCGGTGTATGAGCCTAAGCCGAAAGCTGAGATTGTTGAAATCGTTCACGGTTGGGGCGACGATGTCGTGCCGGTCGGGCATTCGATTAAATTCGCGCAACAGCACAAGGCGGCCTTACATATCTTGGCGTCAGATCATCGACTAAACAGCGTGCTACCTCAGCTTGAGGTGTTGTTTAGTGAGTTTTTGAAGCGGTGTATGGGTTAGCCCTAGTGACACTAGCTTCTATCTTCGTGATTTTCGATACACTATTCGAAAAACCACAAAAGAGGCAGCCCAATGACCATATCCCATACCTATCCATTTCCTCCCGGTGGGCCGTCAAAAATTGACCGCTTGTTGCAGGGCTCTTTTGATCTGCATCACCATGGCTATCCAGAAATTAGTTTTGACTGCAAGACACGCATGGAAGACGTCGACGAGATGTCGATCGCGCGCAATGCGGGCATGACCGGTGTGGTGCTCAAGTCTCATATGTTTCCCACAGTAGGGCGAGCCTATCATTTAAAGAACTTGGTACCCGGCCTTGAAATTTATCCAAGCATTACGCTGAACTACACCGTAGGCGGCTTGAACCCGATGGCGATTGAAGTGGCTGCCAAGCAAGGTGCAAAAATATTATTCATGCCCACCTGGAGCGCTGAAAACGACATCGAGCGCGGCGGCATGAGCCATCACTTAAGGCATTTTATTGATCGAGCTGAAAGCAAACTTAAACCTGGCAAAGGCATACGCTTGACAGATTCGCACGGCAAACTCACCGCAGAATGTCGCGAATGCCTGGATGCGGCGCGTCAGTATGGAATGACTGTGTGCAGCGGCCACGTATCACCCCAAGAATCAATTGCGCTCGCCGATGGCGCCAAAGACTACGGCATTGAAGAGGTCATCTTCTCGCACCCAGACAGCAATTCAGTCGGTGCCAATCTTCAAGAAATTAAAGACATGTGTGCACTCGGAGCCGTCTGCGAGTTTTGCGCACTGGGCTGCCTGCCCGCCCTTCAACGCATCAAAGTAAAAGATTTTGTCAGCATCATGTCTGAGATCAGTCCTGACAAAGTGATCTTAACGACAGATTATTTCTTTGAATGGGCGCCGCCTGCTTCTGAAACCATGCGAATGTTGATTGGCAGTTTTCTGATGCTGGGTGTACCCGAAGCTGACGTCAGAAAAATGGTCAGAACCAACCCGGCTCGTTTGCTTGGTTTAACTGAGACCGATCTGGATAGCATCGCGCAAAAGCAAGCGGCTCAGGCTTTGGTGGATGGAAGGCCGTTTTTTTAAAGTCGATTCGTATTCCCGGGTACTGTTTCGGTCAGAAACGATTAGGCTCCATACGTAGATCGAAGAGCGGAAGGTAGCTTTTTGATGGTGCTTTATTTTTTTTATGAAAAAAATATCAAAAATGTACGAAAAAATATAATAAAATGCTGTTTTGTAAGAAAAACTGGTTATTTGTCCAAAAAAGTTAGATGAATAGCAAAAAAAACAGTGAAATCGGTTATTCACAAGTAAAAAGTCTGTTGGGCCTAAGCGCTCTTGGGCCCACTCTGCCTGCGCGTCTTGCCGCGGTTAGTAAGGTGACGTCGGCTGACGACGCTCTGCTGATCCCTTCAAACGTCGCCCCTAAAGCTGATGACCCGTTAAGTCACCTGCTATTTGCCTTAAAACACGAAGGCACTGATCTGCAATTGCTCTCGCAGGCATTAAAAAAAATCCCGGCGCAAGAGCTGTTGGCAGCACTGACAGAAGCGCCAACAGGTGTTTATATTCGCACCGCCTGCTTTTTGTGGGAGGCCTTTAATCAGCAAGAGCTCGAAGGTGCACCAACAGTCACTGGGGCTTTGGTTAACTTATTTGATCCAAAAAAATACGTCACTGGGCCTAACCAACGCAACGCAAAGTGGCGCGTTAACTTTAACGGTTTGGGTTCATTGGACTATTGCGTAACGGTTGAAAGAACCACTCGCTTAAGTCGTTTACTCGAAGCCAATATTTTACAAAGAGCCAATGAATTTTTGTCACGACTAGGTGTAAGCGCCTCAGAGCGGGCCATGTCTTGGGCATACTTAAACGAAACTAAAAGTTCGTTTGAGATCGAGCGAGAAACACCAAGCTCAGGCAAGGCCGAAGCGTTTGTCGAGCTGCTTAAACAGGCGTCTCTTGCTTCGCACCTAGATGAAGAGTATTTGGTGAGTTTGCAAAACACCGCAATTACAAACCCCTTTGATCGGGCTACGCACTACCGGCATCAACAAAATTGGCTCAGCAGCGCACTACGTGGTGCCGCGGGGGTGACCTATGTACCACCGCCACCAACGTTGGTTGGCAGTTTGATGAGTGGTTTGCTTGAGTTTGCCAACAGTGCGCCTAAACAAGTGGACTCCCTAATCGCTGCGTCAATTGTGTCGTTTGGGTTTGTGTTCATTCATCCCTTTATGGATGGTAATGGTCGTTTGTCGCGGTTTTTATTTCACCACGCGCTCTGTCAGTCTGGGCTGTTAAAAAATGGTTTGCTGTTGCCGGTGTCAAGCGCCATGAAGCGCAATGAAGAGAACTACCTGGCTGCGTTAAAGAGTTTCTCTGCCCCTGCACGTAAGCGTTGGGACGTTCGTTGGATTGACGGTGACGACTACCAGATGACCTTCAATTCTGACGAGTCTTTGTATCGCTATTGGAATGCAACGGCTTGCGTTGAGTTCGGGCTAGAGATGGCTGAACAAGCGCTTGAAAAAGATTTGAAAGAAGAGGCCGAGTTCTTGGCGCGATACGACTTGATCTATCGCGCGATAGATAGCCGCTATGACGTGCGGGGCAAAGATCTTAATGTATTGGTCTTGTCATGCATGGAGCAAAACGGAAAACTTTCAACTAATCGGCGTAAAAAATTTGCTACTACCGTACCGGTAGAAGTTTTTGAGGCGATTGAAGCTGAGTATATGAAGGCGCGGTGAATGGGCTTTAGCAAAGCTGACTGCACAAATGCCGTTGCCCTTGCGGTGCCTTTTGTGCAGACAGGGCAAGATGTGGCTCGAAATTAGTAACAATTTGTAAGCGGCAAAACATTGTTGCTCAAGTCGCGTTCACCATGCTGAAGAGTTTTCCGAAGAAGAGTGGAGTGCCATCCAAGAATCTGCGTATTTGTTAGCAATTCCGGGTATGCGTGAGTCGATTAAAGACGCAATGGCTGAGCCTCTTGAATAACTAACCAATCCATCGACAATAAAGGCATTGCCATCTGTCTCGTCTGATGAGCCACCAACGCGCGCATACTGATGCTGTGTCATCCACACGAACAGCCTAAGGGGCCAGTATGAACATCACGTTAAAAATTATTTTGGCAGTGTGTGCAGTCGTGGCCTCAAGCGCGTCGATGGCTTGCACCGGCTACTCTGGCCCAGGCGGGCCTTGCTATACGGGCCCGGGCGGCGGTCTCTACACCGGACCCGGAGGCGGCGCCTATACGGGCCCAGGCGGCGGAGCCTACACAGGACCCGGCGGTGGTGCGTACACTGGGCCAGGAGGCGGTGCCTATACCGGACCAGGTGGCGGTTTATACACAGGCCCGGGCGGTGGCGCTTACACGGGACCAGGTGGCGGTGCATATACCGGGCCGGGTGGGGGTGCTTCGACGGCGCCGGGTGGTGGGTGCTACAGCGGACCTGGTGGTGGCGGCACGGATAAATGGAATCGGCCGAGTCCTAATTGCTAGTCAGTCGCCTTCATTGAATTGCAAAGCCTTGGCTGCCGCGAGGCGCTGAAGCCGATCGCCCTCGGTCCGTGCCTCGGCCAGCAGTTGATCCCAGTCGTCTGGAGGATGGCCACTTTCTAGCATCTTGCGAAAGACACGGTAGGCATCGTCACTGCTTTTGTAGGCGCGCTTGGTTTCGTCGTCGTTGACCCATGCGTAAACGATCACTTTGCTGGACGCGTGATAGCGAAAGAACAGTCGATACTGCTGAAAGAACTTGGCGCGAAACCAGTGCTTGTGTTCGTCACCTAAGGTGTTGCCTTGCCGATATTCGGCACGCGCCGGATCTTGTGGGATGACTTCAAACGCGAGTTTGGCAATCGCTGCCAGCCTCTTTGTCACATTTTTTTTGGTGTAACCGATCGGGTCTTTGTACTTGAGCCGCTCGACTTGCTGAGCGAGTGCGTTAACCTCGGCAAGGAATAGGGGGTGGGCAAAGAGTACCCAGTCGTTGACTAAAAATGGAGCAGGTTGACTCAAGCTTACTCATCCTCTGGCGAAAGCGCAGAATTGAGATCAACCTCGATGCCACCGACCAACGAACGAATACGTTGTACCAAGTTGGCGTCAATGGTCTGAAGCCGTTCTGGATGTTTGGCAAAGTCATTAGAAAGAAAGCCCAAGAACTGCGCAATTACAGGATCGTCTTGCTCGGTAATCTCTGCGCGCGAAAGTACGACCTCACCGCTGGGGAGGACCGTGTAATGAATCTTGTCTCGCTTGCCTAGTTTTAAGGCTCGCCGAACTGTCTCAGGGATCGTGGTTTGATAGCGGTCGGTCAAGGTTGATTCAACTTCAAGGATGGCAGCCATTGCGCGCTCCGATGAGGGGGTCAAGAACATCAATGGTAATGCAATCACCTTGTCTAGTCAATGCAGATGCATTACCTTTTGTTATGAGTGCTTGGTATAAATGCTTTGTCAATAAAAGTGCGCATAAATCGCTGTATGACCCTAGTTTGTCAATAAATACGTAGATTTTGGCTATTTATGTCAATAATTTTGTATATTTTATGAAAATGAGAAAGTTGAACAACCTTGAAACTAACGGCTAAACCACTGTCACATTTGTAACCAACGCACCCAATATGCGTCGATAAGTCGGTTGTATTGCGTAGAATCCAGGTTGTTAAAACCAATGAAGTTCTTAGCCACGATCGGCTTGGTAGTCATCTATCTAACATAATATATACACGATAACATTGTATATGTTATCGTGCAAAAAATAATGTTATATAAATGTGCCATGAACAATATGCTCCAACAGCACCTAACTGACGTATTGGGTTCTGAGGCCTCAGAACTAGGTGCTTGCGCCCGCGCGGCGCTATTGCCATATTTTTTGCAAGATAGCTTTTCGTTTCTACAACTTAATCTCGCAGGCCACGATGTTGCGCTCGCCATTCCTAAAGCTAACGCAAGCGTTTCGCTCAAAGGTATTCGGGCGCAACTTGAGGCGGCAGCTAATCTTTTGCAAATACCTGTAGTTTTTTGCCCTGCTGCTCTTGCCTCTTATGAGCGTCGTAACTTGATCGAGCAAAAGATGTCGTTCATTGTGCCCGGCAAGCAGATGTACCTGCCCAACCTAGGTATCGATCTTCGTGAAAGCGTTAGCCCAGCCACTCAAAAAAAAACACCTTTGCTGAGCCCTGCCACGCAAGCTTTACTGCTTTGGTATTTGCTAAATGAGAAGGCGACAGAGCGATGGCACCCAAGCGACATAGGTAACGCGTTGGGCTATACCCTAATGACGGTTAGCCGTGCCGTTTCCGAGTTAGTGTCCTTTGGGCTCGCAGAGTCGGTGACAGTTGGTCGTAGTAAATGGCTGCAAATGCAAAACGCAAAGGCTGACATCTGGGCGCACGCAAAGCCTTATCTTCGCTCACCCGTCAAACGCGTGGTGTGGGGGCTTACATCAATACAACTTCGGCCCTCTGAGATTCGCTTAGCGGGTCTCTCCGCTTTGGCTCAATTATCGATGCTGTCAGATCCATCAACGCAGTGTTTAGCCATTACCTTAAATCAATACAACGAGGCGATCGCGGCCGGTGCACAGGTGTTTCCGCAGCCTATGCCCGATACAAACGAATGGCAAATTTGGTCTTACAACCCCGCGATGGTCGCAAAAAGTAAAACCGTTGACATGTTGTCTCTGTGGCTCAGCCTGAAAGACAACTCAAGTGAGCGGGTTCAAATGGCGTTAGACGAATTACAGGATAAGTTTGAATGGTGAAAGGGTTAGAGATTTTTAGAGTTTGGTTTGAAGGCTATGCGGATCAATACGTTCTAATTGGTGGTACAGCAGCATCAATTGCGATGCAGGCAGCTGGGTTAGATTTCAGAGCAACTAAAGACTTAGATGTCGTACTGCACTTAGAGGCCTTGACTTCAGCCTTCGGCCAACGTTTTTGGGAGTTCATTGAGGCGGGGCGCTACAACATTCGTCAATCGGCAACGAGCGGCAAGCCCCAGTTATTTCGCTTTCAAAAGCCGGCCGAAGAAACGTTTCCTTTCATGATTGAACTATTTGCTCGAGCGCCCTTAGGTATCGACCTAGCGCCTCAGAGCCATCTGACTCCCATCCCCTTGGATGAACTGGTTTCTAGTTTATCGGCGATCTTAATCAACGATACCTATTACGATTTCATCATGGACGGGCGTAAAAACTTAAATGGTCTACCGTGGGTTGGTGAAGACCGACTGATACCGCTCAAGGCGTTGACTTGGTTATCACTGACGCAAGAAAAATCGACTGGTGGTCAGGTAGATAGCAAAAACATCAAGAAGCATCTAAGTGACATCGTCGCGCTGACGACGCTGCTTAGCCCTGTAATGAAGATTTCAATTGACGCAAAGATTGCAACAGATTTGAAGCGCTTCATTGCAGCAGTGAACGGATCGACGCCTGTCAACAATGAGGCAACACGCGCACTTGATCGTTTGACTACTGCTTACGGCTTGCAATAGTTCAGGGTTGGCATAGGATTAGCGTTGAAACATCCTTGTAAATTAAACATGGCGTGACGAATTTACAAGGATAATTTTTGTGTTGAGAATCTTTTTTAGGTACGAAAAAGTATGAAAAAACTCTGTTTTGTAAGAAAAAGTAGTGCTTTGTACGAAAAAGTTAGCTGAACTAAAGGGCGGTCGTTACCTCGGGTGCGGCGATGGCCTGCACGGGCCAATCTCACTCGGTGAGTCACAGGGTGCGGCATACTGTCGCAATATCAATATTCATCGCAAAGGCGGTACCCAACATGCACGACATCATTTGCCCACATTGCTCAAAAGCCTTCAAAATTGACGAAACTGGTTACGCGGATATCGTCAAGCAAGTGCGTGATAGCGAGTTCAACGAGCAGTTGCACGAGCGGCTTGAACTTGCCGAGCA
>JARXAG010000112.1 GCA_029866055.1 Burkholderiaceae bacterium | reverse complement strand
GATCGCAACAGGTGCAGGGATCGCAACAGGCGCAGGGATCGCAACTGGCGCAGGGATCGCAACAGGCGCAGGGATCGCAACAGGCGCAGGGATCGCAACAGGCGCAGGGATCGCAACAGGTGCAGGGGTCGCAACAGGAACAGGGATCGCAACAGGTGCAGGGGTCGCAACAGGCGCAGGGATCGCAACAGGCGCAGGGATCGCAACGGGCGCAGGGAGCGCAACAGGTGCAGGGAGCGCAACAGGCGCAGGGGTCGCAACAGGAACAGGAGCCACAACAGGCGCAGGCGTCTCTGGTGCTGCCTGAGACGCGGCGTTCGTGCCCTCGTTTGTTTGAGTTGTACGTGTGGTGTTGCTCACTGCCGCGGTTAATTTCGGCGCAGCAGGTGCGTCGTTACGCTGGGCGGGCGTTAAAAGCTGTACCAGTTTGGCCGAAGTGAACTGCTGCGCCTTGGTGATCAGGTCTTGTGTTTGACGTGATACAGCGAAGGCGCGTTCTGGTACCGTTGCGCTCAGATTGATGTGATAGCGCGAGCTAAGATAACGATCGAACGAATCAAGCCATAGCACGGTGTTGAGTAACACCACTGCGAGTAAAAAAAGGTAAAGCGGGCGCTGGGCTTTGCTCATGTCAAAATCGATAATAAATAAAACTAGGTACGCCGCTCGGGCCCAATAAGATCGCGGCAAAGGCAAGACCACTTACTAAACAGGTCAGTGCAACCCACCCGAGCTCGGTGAGTCGCTGCACACAGGCTTGTTCAAGGCGATGAGCCCGTGCGCTTAACAAAAAGAAAATAATCACGAAGGCTGCGAGTAAAGCGTGTTGAAATTCAGCTTTGCCTAAGCCATTGGTTAGTGCTGCGAGTAATTGCAAGGCCGCTTCATTATTGTCAGCCCGAAAGAATACCCACGCGAGCGCAATGTAAGACAGTGTGAAGAATCGTGCGAGTGCGACCGGCATCGCTTGATCTTTGCCAAGAATCTTGTCGTATAGATTGACGAACACCACGCCTAGTCCGTGTAAAGCACCCCAGACAATAAAGGTAGAGTTGGCGCCATGCCATAGTCCACTGATCACCATCGCCAGAAGTATATTGATCTGCGTCTGTAAAAAGCCGTTTCGGTTACCCCCTAACGGAATGTAGACATAATCACGAATAAAGCTTGAGAGAGAAATGTGCCAGTGCCGCCAAAATTCTTGCAGGTTGATCGCTAAATAGGGTTGCTTGAAATTGATAGGAAGGCTGAATCCCAGCATCAAAGCGAGCCCAGTGACAATCAAGGTATAGCCGGCGAAGTCTAAAAAAATCTGCAGCGAATAGCCTACGATGGCTGCCAACCCTGTCACAAATGTTTGTGAGTCGGGGTATTTAAAGGCCTCATCGACAAACGTCGCGGCTAGCCACGACGCAAAGACCATTTTTTGAAAGAGCCCCAATAGGATGTAGTAAATCGCCTTTTGCGTCTGGCGAGGCAACCCGACCTCGGGCCCATCAAGTTGCGCAAAAAAATCACGCGCACGCATGATCGGCCCTGCAAACAAGGTCGGCCAAAAAGATAAGAATAAAAGCAGATGAACAAAAGAGGGGCGAGGCGGTTTACTCTCGTACTGCCAGACTAGGTATGTGACTGCCTGAAAGGTGAAAAATGAAATCCCAGCAGGTGCCACGATATCAATAATAGGCAGCAAAGCCTGCATGCCCACGTTGGGCATGAGTGTCGACAGCAATTGACGGACAAATTCGTAATATTTGCTCGCGAGTAGCAAAACCAGGCTAACCAGCACACTGATCGCAAACCAGAGTTTGCGACGAGGATGAGTTTTGCAAGACTGTACCCATTGACCTGCCAGCCAAATGTAGGCGCTAAACACCAGCAAGATGCCGGCGAATTGCACCGACCAGGTTGCGTAAAGTGCGTAACCTGAAAGCGTTAAAAACCCTAATTGGATTGAACGGTGACGGTTAAGTGACCAATATAAGGGGAAGAAAATCAGGGCAACGAGCGCAAACTCTGGCGAAACGAAGCTCATGGCACCAGTGCTGCGTTGAACTTAAAACGAGGGTAAGCAAGCATGCTGGTACGAGAAATCATTGCAAAAAAAAGGGTGAGAGCCTTGATACGCAGGGCGCGATAGCTAAATTTTAACTTACTATCAGCAGGTTCAATTTCATGACTTAGTTCTTTGATATGACTGCTTTCATCGACCAACCCTATCGGGCAGTACGCAGGCGACTGATTGCCGCGCTCGGGGCATCAAGCCTGATACCCAAGGTAAACGCCGCGGTAACCGACCCCAAAACCTCACGTCAGGCCGAGCCCAACAGCGCGGTGATCGTAGATCCAAAAACAAAACGTAAGATTAAACTTAAGATTCGTTTACCGGCTCAGGCAAAGCCGACTGCCTTGATTTTGTATTCTCCAGGACTAGGTAGTGGGGTCTCGAACGGGGCCGATTGGTGCGAAGCATGGCGTCAAGCGGGCTATCTTGTGGTGACGCTTGCGCACCCTGTTACCGATGACAGCATCTGGAATACCAGCAAGAGCAGGTCTTTGAAAACGACGATCGCCGAGGCCATTGCCTCGCCGCAGTACGCCCTACGCGTGAACGACTGCAGCTTTGCCCTGGATTATTTACTCGGTTTACCCTCGTTAAAGCCTTACCTTGAGAAGCCTGGCGACGAAAAGGGCGGCCCTCAGAGGCCTCGCATTGGCATTGCCGGCCATTCTTATGGCGCCCTGACGGTGCAATCCATTACCGGCCAAGGTCAAGGTGGAAAAGGGTTGCTGGATCGCCGTATTGTTGCGGCCATTGCCCTCTCACCGAGCGCCATGTCGCAAGAGCGTGCGGCTGCGATGAGTCAGGTCAACATCCCCTTCTTTTGTGTGACGGGTGATCTTGATGCTCACGTCACGTTTAAGGACGGACAAGATTCTGTGCGTTTAGGGGTGCCCTTAAGTCAGCGCCAATGGGTGTATGGCCATCTGCCAAAGGGCAGGCGGCAAGAGTTGTTGGTCGCGCAGGCCGACCATAT
Organism: Burkholderiaceae bacterium; assembly: GCA_029866055.1. Classification (GTDB taxonomy): domain Bacteria; phylum Pseudomonadota; class Gammaproteobacteria; order Burkholderiales; family Burkholderiaceae_B; genus Zwartia. Next base: position 30,758 of record JARXAG010000112.1, on the reverse strand, counting down.
GACTTTTGCTGGCGAACCCATTGATTCGCAACACTTCAGTCGTGATGTGCCGCTACCCGAACAAAATAATCCGAAAACGTGGGCGCGTATCAGTGCGATGACAACACAATTTTGGGATTTTTATCTGAAAGCGGAGGTGACGGCTTCGGCCGAGCAGCGCAAGGCTTATATCGAACGCATGCGGGCTCTCGCGGGCCCTCAAGATCAGTTAAAGTTCGACTAAGCTTCAAACAAAATCATTGTCGACCCCGCCGCTCTGAAGGGTGGGGTTTGAGCAACGTAGCGATTCAGTCATTTGACTATTCAATATCTATTAATTCAAAATTCAAATAAGAGACTAGACATGAAAATTATTGTGCTTCCCGGCGATGGAATTGGTGCTGAAACTGTGGCGGTTGCCGTTGACGCGTTAGAGCATGTCTCTAAGCAATTTAAATTAGGCCTAACGTTAGAGCACGATATTGCCGGACACGCTAGCCTAAAGAAATATGGCACGACCATTCACGAGGGTTTGATGGAGTCGGTCAAACAGGCCGATGGCTTGATCTTGGGGCCAATGGCGACCTACGATTTCAAAGACGAATCAAAAGGCGAGATCAATCCGTCAAAATTCTTCAGAAAAGGGTTGGATCTGTTTGCAAATATTCGCCCTGCTAAAACCTATGCAGGCAGTGGCACCACGTATAAGCCGCTCGACTTGGTGGTGGTGCGCGAAAACACCGAAGGTTTTTACGCCGATCGCAATGTCGAATCGGGCGGTAGCGAAATGTTGATTACGCCTGACGTCGTCGTATCGCTGCGTCGAATTACCCGCCAGTGTTGTGAGCGTATTGCTCGCTCGGCCTTTGAGTTAGCGATGACTCGAAAAAAACACTTGACGATTGTGCACAAGGCAAATGTCTTGCGTATTGGTGATGGGATGTTCATTGACTCCTGCCTCGCGGTGGCTAAAGAGTTTCCAGACGTCAAGGTTGACGATGTGATTGTCGATGCCATGATGGCTCATGTGGTGCGCGCGCCCGATCGCTACGATGTGATTGTCACGACTAATATGTTTGGTGATATTTTGTCTGACCTGACAGCTGAGTTAGCGGGCAGTTTGGGAATGGCAGCCTCGATCAATGCGGGGACGCATTACGCGATGGCGCAGGCTGCGCATGGCTCGGCGCCCGACATTGCTGGGCAGAATATTGCCAACCCATTTTCGCAAGTGTGCTCTGCTGCCATGCTGCTGACTTGGTATGGGCAACGCAAAGGCCGACCTGAGTTTGTTCAGGCCAGCGAGGCACTTGAGCAGGCAGTCACGCAAGCGATTGCGGCAAAAGAGTCAACGCGTGATATGGGCGGCAAGCTTGGTACAAAAGAAGCCGGGCAGGCGTTACTGAAACGGCTTGCAGCCTGAGACAGAAAACCGCTTGCACACTGAGACTGCTTTGGAGCATTCTGCCAAAGCAGTCCTCACTGAGTGAGGCGCCGCCAAAGGTTTGCCGAATTACTGGTTAATTACAATGTTCGCGGCTTTGCCAATCGCCATTGCTGTCGCAAAATCTTTGGCCACGTATTGTGTGAACGCAGCACGGTCAAGGCTCATGATATCGACGCCTAAACTTGTGAAGCGCTCTTTCACGGCGGTTGTCGCGAGCGCTTGTTTGAGTGCGGCTGTGAGCTTGTCAGTCACCGCAGCAGGCATTCCTACCGGGCCAAACAAACCGGTGAACGTCAATATATCAACATCCTTTGCGCCAAGCTCTTGAAAAGTTGGCACCCCGGGTAAGAGCGCCGAGCGCGTGTTACCGCTTTGCGCGATGGCGACGAGTGTGCCACCTTTAATATGACCGATTGAGGCGATCACTTGGTCAAGAATGCTGTCGATCTGACCGCCCACAGCGTCGTTAATCGCCGGCCCACTGCCTTTGTAAGGGATATGGGTGAGCTTGAGTTGCAGCTTTAGGGCTAATAACTCTAAGGCAAGGTGTTGGCTTGAGCCATTGCCTGCCGAACCGATCGACACTGCTGAATTGGCAGCCTTAGCCTTCGCAGTGAAATCTGCAAAGTTTTTAATCTGGCCCTTCGGCGAAACACTTAACACCATGGGCGCCTCATGAATCGGGCCGATGGCCGTTAAATCTTTGGTAGGGTTGTAGGGTGCGTTTTTGTCGAGCGCGGGGCCGACTGCAATCGAGCCACTTGAACCGAGCAGTAAGGTGTAGCCATCGGGCGCAGCGCGCACAACGCCCAAAGTACCAATAAAGCCGCCTGCACCAGGCTTGTTTTCAACCACAACTTGCTGGCCTAAGATCTCTGATAAAGCGGGTGCGATGGTACGCGCAGTAATATCAACGTTACCCCCCGGCGCCCAAGGCACAACGATTTTGATGGGTTGGCGCGGATAGTCTTGTGCCAGGGCCGAAAAGCCCAGGGTGCCTAGATAAAACGCGGCTAAGTATCCAAAAACGGAAGAGAGTTTGATCATTTTCATTGCGGTCTCCGGGGCGTTGCTGATTGAAGGCAAGCACTCATGTTATCTATAGCTTAGACTTACGATTGTACGTGGTTGTGACAAGCGAGCAACCCCCTAGCTTACCCAAGATAAGGAAGCATTTTGAACACACTCAATGAGACGGCCCAAGGGGTCTACCTGATCACAGTGACACCGTTTAAAGACAATGGTGAGCTTGACTTGCCGAGCACCGATCGCATGGTCGATTTTTGTCTAGAGCGCGGAGTCACCGGCCTGACGATTTTGGGCATCATGGGCGAAGCTACCAAGCTGACCGCCGAAGAATCACGCTTGTTTGTACGTCAGGTACTCGCGCGTGTACAAGGTAAGGTACCGGTCGTTGTAGGGGCCTCAGCCCCAGGTTTCGCACCGATGGGCGAACTAACCAAAAGCGTGATGGATATGGGTGCAGCGGGCGTCATGGTCGCGCCTCCTCCAACCGTGCGTACCGACGATCAAATCACCAACTACTTTGAGATGGTCAATGAAACCCTTGGCTCTGACGTGCCTTGGGTGCTGCAAGATCATCCGGTGTCAACCACGGTACAGATGTCAACGGCAGTCGTCCTAAAAATACTTAAAAATTCGCCACGCTGTGTCATGCTCAAGCACGAAGACTGGCCAGGCTTGGCCAAGCTCAGCGCAATCTGCGCGGCAATGCAAAAAGGCGAGTTGCGCAAAATCTCGATTTTGACGGGTAATGGTGGCGGATTGTTTTTGCCAGAAGAACTCGTGCGTGGTGCCAATGGCGCCATGACAGGTTTTGCCTACCCAGAAATGATGGTTGATGTCTGCGCGGCTTATGCTGCCGGCAACATTGAGCGTGCCTTTGATATTTTTGATGCCTACCTACCTTTAGCTAAGTACGAACAGCAGGGCGGTATTGGTTTAGCGGTGCGCAAACATATCTTGGCTGAGCGTGGTGCGATTGCCTCAGCGGCGATTCGTAAGCCTGGGCCAAAATTATCGGCGCTTGATATCGCTGACATTAAACGGTTGACTGCGCGGCAAGAGCAAAAATTAAGTGTATTGAAGTAAGTGTATCGCTTGGTTGATAATCGCTGGTGCCGTTAGAGATCGATACACGTGCAATCAGCTCAGCCGGCATATTGCTTTGAACTTAACGTCATTTCACCTTCTTAGAGTAGACCGTCATGATCAACATGCAACTCGATCCCAAAGTCATCGACATTCTGTCAAAAATCTCGACTGCAACCTTAACAACTATTTTGCTTAAAAAAGGTTTGCGCAACGTTTGGATGCGCGGCACTAAACCGATTCGCTCGGGCCAGCCGCGTTTGGTTGCGCGTGCATTTACCCTGCGCTTTGTGCCGGCACGCGAAGATCTTGCCACGCCCGAGTCATGGTCGTCGCCGATCTCAACACGCGCTGCGATCGAAGATATGCCAGAAGGTTGCATCGCGGTGGTCGACTCAATGGGCGTGACGGATGCTGGCATTTTTGGTGACATCTTGTGTGCCCGGATGGCCAAGAAAAAAGTCGCCGCCTTGGTGACGGATGGTGTGGTGCGTGATTTATCTGGAGTGCTTGGTACCGGCTTGCCAGTATGGTGCTCGGGGGCGGCGGCGCCGCCGTCCGTGGCAGGTTTAACCTTCGTTGCCTGGCAGCAGCCGATCGGTTGCGGCGGTGTTGCCGTGTTTCCGGGCGATGTCGTGGTGGTCGATGATGATGGCGCGGTATTGATTCCGGCCGCGTTGCTCGACGATGTCATGGTCAGTGCCCAGGCCCAAGAAAATCTTGAAAATTGGATCATGGAGCAAGTGCAGAAGGGCCATGCGTTGCCCGGCTTGTATCCACCTAACGCTGAAAATCTCGCGCGTTACAAGGCTGAAACGGGTCATTTCTGAGGCTGAATGGTTTGTCGTAGAAACAACACTAAACCAATTGTCGCCACAGTTGCGGCGACGTATTGAAACGGGCGTGATTCACCAAAATCAAGGCGATTCGTTAATAGTATGTAAATACATAGTGCAGCACCGAAGCTGGCCACGCGCATCGGCCAAGCCTGCGGTACGAGCAGGCGGGCTGGTATGCGTTGCGCTAGGCTGACGCCAACCATGCCGCTAAAAAGACCGACTGTCATCCCCGCCAACACATCGGCGGGCCAGTGTGCACCCACCGCCACGCGTGCAAGGCCCGCTAGGGCGGCCAGCATAAACAGCCAGACTGCGTACTTGCGCTTTGCTTGCGGCACGCTAAAGTACAGCGCGGTAGCTAGCGCGAAAGCAGTGAGCGTGTGACCTGACGGCATTGCTAACGAAGTGAGTGGGTTGCCAAGAATATGAAAGCTGGCAGGGTCAAGCACTGAAGCGGGTCGAGGAAACTGCAGGCTGAGTTTCAGTGTGCGCGAGAGCACGCCGGCAAGCGCACCGGCACACAGCGTTGCCAGTAAAGCTCTGGGTGCGAAGATCAATAGCGGGCAGAGCAGAGCAAAGACCCACCAACCGTTGCCCAGCAGGTTGAAACCCACCCAAAACAAATTCGGTAATTGTTGCGTGGCTGTGTTGAGCAGTCTAAATAGAGACACTCGATCAATGCTAAGTTCGACGAGGCCCCAAACCAGCAACGGCAGCAAGCACCAAAGCCATTGCGCGGGCTTGACCGGCCGAGTCGTGACCGCATGCACGGGCGCGGCAACCGACGACTCAGCGTTACGCATTCGTACGAGCTGCAGCAAATTGGACGGTCATTTTTTCAAGCACTTGCTCAACGCTAATCGCACGCATGCAGGCGTTATCAGAGCAAGGTGTTTTGCGATGATTGGCGGCACTGACGCAGGGCGAGCAGGCAAGCTGTGCGGTGATCGGTATTGATTTGCCCAGCGAGCCGTAGAGGGCAGGCGTTTCTGGGCCAAACAGCACGACTGTGTGCAGGCCAGTCACCGACGAAAAATGCCCTGGGCCAGAATCGTTGGTCACCATCACATCGGCCAGCGTGTACAGTGCGGGCAGTTCGGCAAACGAGACTTGACCAGCAAAATTTAACGCGTTTGGTACGCTAGCACCCAGTCGAACGTTTTCAACGTAGGCGTGTTCGGCAGGCGAGCCAGTTATCAAAATCAAGCAGTCAGGCCATTTTTTTTGTAAGGCGACGATCAAGGCCGAAAAACGTTCGGGTGCCCAGCGGCGCTGCACTAAGAGTTCACTGGCGTTGGGGTTGACCAGCAGTAAAGGTTGTTGGCCCAACGTAAACGTAAGCTGCGCTTCGCGTGCCAAGCGTTCAATGCGCTCAAGGACGGCGTGTTTGTCGTCAGGTTTGATCACCGCTTGCGCAATTTGAATCGAGGCGTCGGTAATATGAACTTTGCTGAAGGGTTGCTCAGCTTTTGAAGAGAAAGCCGCGTAAATCAGCGCCATGAAGTTTTTGGCGATGTGTATATGAGGGTTGTAATGAACTTTGTGCGTGAGCATGTTGCCGCGCCACAGTCCTTCGCCATGAAAGATGTGATAACCCACGCGGCGCCTCGCGCCACATAAACCGGTTAATAAGGCGGTAAAGCGCGAGAACAATTCAAGGTCAATGACGGTATCGATTTGTTTGGCACGCGCCTGAAACAAAAACTTGACCGTGTCGGTGACTAGGCTAACCAGAGACGAAGCGTCAATGGTAAAGATATTTGCGGCAGGCACAGTATTCAGCAAGCTCAGGCTCGCTTTGTTACTTTTAAAAATTAGAAAAAATATTTCAGCCCCTCGCGCTTGTGCATCGCGCATGGCGGGATCAACCAAAATTGCACTGCCCATTTCTGAGAGTTCAACAAATAACAGCCTGCGCGGCGTGCCAACGGGCCCGGCGAACAATGTTTTGAACCAATCAAGCAGCATGACAAAAGGGGTGGCGAGCGCGCAGAGCGGCACGCCGACCCGATGGTCGATGGTGCGCATGGTGTCGACGCTTAGGCTCATAAGCAGGGGCTCTTAAAGTTTGTAAACATGAAAAGGTCTGGAGTACCTGTCTGTCACGGTGTGGCAAGCCCAGTTTTGTTCGGGCTCGAAGCGTCAGCACGACGGCGACGCAAGAGCGACACTGCACCGGGTAAGTAGGTGACAAGGGTGACAATGCCAAAGCTCACTGAGGCCAACACAGTCACGCCACTATCGACGCCCCACAATAATAGTGCGGCCGAAAGTGTCGCTTCACGTAAGCCCCAGCCCGAGATACTGATGGGCAGCATCATGAGCAGACCTAAGGCGGGTAGACCCACCATGAGCGCAGCGAAGGGCGCATAAATGCCAAATGCACGTAAGCAAAACCAGAACGCGCAAAGTGCAAGCGTATGGGTCATGACAGAAATCGTGAGTTGTACCGCGACTTGTGGCCAGCCAAAGGCGGTATCAACGCCCTTGAGGGCCTGGCTCATCCCCAGTTTGGTTAGCAACGCTAAGATCAGGCCGCGTGTGCGTGGTAGCTTGAGCAATAGGCAACCAACAACCGCTCCGCCAAGCATCGCGCCCAACACCCAAGCGCCGAGGGTCGGCCCCCAAGGTGCAATCATCGTGCCGCTCAAGAGCAAGCCAAGTGCGCCAAGGATGTTATTGCCGACTAGGCCTAAACCGCGATCAAACGCAACGCTTAAAAAGCCAAGACGCAGACGCGGCGGGGCATGCTGCAGGTCAATTGGTTCGTGCAGCTCTTGCGTGAGTGTGGGTTGTGACGACGTGGTCGCCTCGCTATTGTGAGCAAGCCGACTCGCCTCAACGGCGCGATAGCTATCGCCGCCAATGGTGCTGGGCAAACCTTGGTTGATCAGGCCACCGGCAAAATAAAGAGTGATGTAATTTGTGACAGGGTGATAAAGCCCGAGGCTGCGCAAGAGCCAGCCCCAACGTACAACCGCCAGCAGGTTTGCAGACACAAGCAGAGCCAGTGCCAGCACAAACCATTGAGGCTGAATCTCAATTTTTGTAGAGCTGAGTGCCTGCCAGTCGATATTGCGCACTGCAAGCCATAAGAGCAAGAGCGACAACACGACCCGCAGATAGGGCCACAGCGTTTTAAAGGTTTTTTTCAATTCGGTTTACCTGAGTGAGTCGGCGCTTGCGCACCCCCCCAGTGACGGCAGTGATAAAAGCTAAAGTCTGAAACTACCCTACCCAGCCGCTCGATATTCAGTTGCTCAACCCGCGTGCAAGACTCAAAACCGCCGGCTTGCGTGGGTAAAGCAAAGGACATTTGTGACCAGTTTACAAAAATACTGTCCTGTCCTGTTGGGATTTGCCCAAACCACAGGTCAAACTGGTCAAAGCGCGAGTCAAGCACAAAGATATCTAGCGGTCGGGCATACCAAGCCATGCGGCTCGCGAGAGTCCAGTTTTTGACTGAAATCGAAGGTATTTGTAAGTCGCGTGCTAACTCGCGCGCCCTGGCTCCGGCAAGATCCCAGCCCCACATGTCGGCGAGCGGATTTTTTTTGCCCCAGGCGTGTTGCTGACTGATCCCGGGGATCCCCACAAAAAACAGCGCGACAAAGGCCAGCAAGCAGATGATGGCTTGCGTACGCACGAGGGCGATGATCCACTGATGTTTGCCAGAGCGCCAATAGGCAGCCAAAGCGTGTGCGGCAAAGGGAATGAGTGCCAGCCAGGCTGGCCCGGTCCAGTGCGGCAAACTGCCACCACCAGACAACACAGCGGTCACCAAAAATGGCAGTAAGAAAAACGATAGCAGCCCAAGTGCTGGCCAGTTACGACTGCCTGCCAATTGTCGCAGCGCCAGGTACCCGCCTAAAAACAACAGAGGGCCATAGGCGACGAGTTGTAAGCCAACGAAGGCAAGTAGCCGACGGAATCGCCATTGACCGCCGCTGCCATGATTGAGTTGATACACAAATGACACCCAATCATGCTGGGCGTTCCAGTAAAAGACTGGGGAAACCAAACAGCAGGCGATCACCAGTGCTAGCCAAGGACCGGGGCTGAGCAACCAGCGTAAGCCTTGGGTGCTGCTCAATGTCAGAATGAGTGCAGCCGCTGGCAGGATGGCCGTATATTTTGACAAGCCAGCTAGCCCTAGCAAGACGCCGGCGCTCAACCACAGGCGCAGTCGCGTTTGGGTGGTGTGCGCTGTTTGCGCAGTTGTGCTTAGCTTAAGTGCGACTTGCATCAGTAAAAGCGATAGCACCATCAATAGGGTGTCGGGTAGCAGGCCGACACCCAGAACATGAAGTAAAGGGGCGAGCAGCACCAAAGCCACAGCCCAGAGCCCCGCGACCTCTTTGTCATACGGATCTGTTTGCCAAGCGGGCACCACTAGCGGCAACTGGTGCGTCAGATCACGAGCAATCAGGCACGCCGCAAGCCAGAGCAATTGCGGAATCAGCCGCAGGACGCCATCGGGTACACCGAGCGCAACGAGAGGCCATTGCAACCAGCCGACTAAAGGCGGGTGATCAAAATAGCTGAGGGCCAGTTTGTCAGCATATAAAGCATAATGCGCCTCGTCGACCGAGAGCGTGAGCAAGCTGCCAAACACCAAATGCAATAAGAGACCAAGCGTCAAAAGCGCCAACAGACGCTGAGTCAGGGTCGACGTACGAAGGCTTGCTGCGGCAGAGGAGAATAAAGGCAATTCAGCACCCTAAGAAGTGCTCGCAGTATAGACGGGCAGCGAGTCGCGACTGCGAGCTCGCGCTGATTAAGGTTTACGCAATGTCAGGGCCTTGGGCGTATGAGGTGAGCCCGTGCGTCGAGAGGTGGGTTGCTATTTGATGACGACCGGAAACACTCGCCAAGTGATTTGGCGTTTACCGTCAAGATCGAAGAGCCTCGCGTTGGCGCGGCGTGCAACAAAGCCGGCAGGTAAATCGGCTTGCCCAGTGATACTTAGGTAGTGCCCAAACGTGACCGGAGTCCGTGCAAGCGTGACGGTTTCGGTGCGACCGTCTTTGTGGGTGCCTTCAAAGCTGAGTTCGAGTAAGCCTTTGAATTCAGGCCGATCGGGTTTGTCTTGCAGTAGCCAGAGCAGATAGGTGAGTTTGGGGCTCGTTTTATCTTGGTTAAAGGTGGCTGTGCTCACGCCAATGGGGCCAAAGCGGGCGTCATAGGGCAGGGTTTGAACGAACAGATTGAGTTGTTCTCTAAGCGGTGTGACCAACGCTAACGTGGTGCTGAGTTCGTCTTTGAGCGCCCGATTGACTTTTTCGCTGTCGTCGCGGGTAGCGTCAAGTAAACGTTTTTGTTCGTCGAGTTTGGTTTGAAGACGTTGGCGCTCGAGCGTTGCGCTGTTCAGTTCTTCGGTGAGCTTTTGCGCGTCGGCACTTGTGAGATGCTTAGGGCCATAGCTGGTTTGTAAAACCAGCATGCCACTTCCTCCGGCGAGCACCCCGAGCAACAATAGAATGAGCCAGCTCGGCATTCTGCGCGCGCGCCGACGCGTGTCATAGGGGGCGGGTTTAAACATTGCCCGCTTCGGTTGCATGCGAATAACCATACTATCCTTCAAACAACACTAATTTTCGTAGTGGATTGACGCTATTTTACCTTCGAGTGCAGCGAGACGTTCTGGCGTGCCAACATCAATCCATTCTGACTGATGAAGAGCTCCGCACACCTGATTATTTTTCATGGCTTGCCGCAAAAGCGGAGCCAATTTGGCGGGTTGGTGCGCAAGAGTGTGTTCAAAAAGCTCGGGTTGGTAGACTCCGATACCTGCAAACGTGTACCTTACGGCATTGGCGGCACGTGCTACGTCATCGTGTAAGAGCCCATCACTTTCTAGTAAAAAATCGCCCGTAGGATGTTGCACGGGGTTTGGTACCATCAAGAGCCAAGCTAAGCATAACCGTGATTTTAGCTCACTAGCGAAGTGCTTTGCTAGGGAAATATCCCAGTCGCACCAGACATCTCCGTTTAGCACTAAAAAAGGCTCCTTGCCTAGCAGTGGTAACGCCGTGGCGATTCCACCCGCGGTTTCAAGCGCGTGAGGCTCGGGCGAGTAGCGAATGTTCAGCCCGAATTGTTGGCCCGAACCGAGTGCCTGTTCGATCATGCCGCCTAGCCAGGCATGGTTGATCACGACCTCAGAAATGCCCGCGCGTGCGAGTTTTTCAAGATGCCACTGGATCAGAGGTTTTCCGGCGACCGGAATTAATGGTTTAGGCATGTGATCGGTCAGTGGACGCATGCGTTCGCCACGGCCTGCGGCCAAAATCATCGCGCGCATTAGAAGGTGTACCCGACTTTGGTTTGTACTTGATCTAACTGATCGAGCACGCGCAGCAAAGGCTTGAACGCGAGGTACCGCGCTGCAACTTGGCGCACATACTGGTTCACGCGTGGAATGTGTGCCAAATAGGCGGCTTTTCCGTCGCGGTGATTGAGTCGAGCGAAGACGCCCAAGATACGCAGGTTACGCTGCAGCCCCATCCATTCATAATCCCGATGAAAATCTGCAAAATCAGTTGGCACTGGCAAACCTTGTTTGCGGGCTAGCTCCCAGTAACGGATTGCCCAGTCAATTTGCTGAGGTTCTTCCCAAGTGGTGCGAGCGTCGACCACCAATGAGGCCAGGTCATAAGTGATCGGCCCTGCAACCGCGTCCTGAAAATCAAGGACTCCGGGGTTGACGCCATGTTGGCCACTTTCACTGAGCATCAGGTTAGGCGAGTGAAAATCACGGTGGACCAAGACAATAGGTTGAGCGGCGTTGTGTGTCACCAGTTGATCAAACACCTGATCCAATTGTGCTAACACGGCCGGTTCAAGCTGAGTCTTGCAGTGCACGCTGACATACCATTCGATAAATAGCCCTAGTTCGTCTTTCAGGCGCTTGGCGTCATAGGTCGGCAGCCCAGCATGGTTCGCAGTCTGAAGCTGTACTAACGCTACCAGTGCGTCGCGATAAAGGGGTTGTAGCTCGGCCTCGGTCAGGCCTTGCTGGATTTTGGCGTAATAGGTCGTGGGGCCCAAGTCAGACAGTAGTAAAAATCCCTGTTCGAGATCCTGCGCTCGGATTTCGGGTACGTTGAGCTTAACGTTGGCCAAACGGGCCGCGATATCAACGAAAGGGCGGCAGTTTTCTTGGGGAGGAGGGGCATCCATGACAACCAACGTACCCAAATGCGCCTGAATTCTGAAATAACGTCTGAAACTTGCATCACTAGAGGCTGGAGCGAGAGACTCTATTTGTAGGCCAATATTCGGGTCAAGAGTTGCTAACCAATTGAGCAATAAAGACATTCTTGGATCTGAGGGGGCTGTTGGCAGGGTCATGAATGAGTCGTTGGTTAAAAGATGGCGGAGATTGACCCTAAACCTTGGGCAAATCTGAGGCAAATACGCTCCTCTTCTCTATAATACTGGCTGTCGGTGCCTTTTACTTAAAATGGTGCTCGGGCACGCTTGCCTCATGCTGTTGCGATTCAGGTGATTTTTTCGAACGTGCGTATCTTTGGTTGGCTTTTGTTTCTGTCGTGTTTGAGTGTCGCCACTGCGCAGACGCCGGGCACTGCTTCGCCAAACACCCGCGGGGTGCCAAACGCCGACGGCGTGCTCGTGCCGGGTTTGCGGGTCTCGCCTCGCCTTGAACGCAGCGCGCCGTCCGAAAAGAACATGCCGATGTTTATTGAGGCAGCCCAAATGCAGGGCGATGGCAAAAATAATCTGAACATGCAAGGTCAGGCCGCGGTTCGGCGCCAAGACGCTGTCTTGAAAGCCAACATCATTGATTACAACAAGGGTACGGGCGTGATGGATGCCCAAATCAATGCGCGCCTGATCCGTGATGGCAACGTGATTGGCGGTACGGGTATTTTGTATAAGTCAGACGACGGCACGGCCACGGTAGATCAGCCAAACTTTTGGATTGATAACGGCGGCGCTGGTGTGGGCTCTTGGGCTGATGTGTATAACAAAAATCAAATGAGCCTGACGGATGTGACCTATAGTGGCTGCCCATGTCCGCAGCCGTCCTGGTACATCGAAACCGAAAAACTTGACCTCGACTTTACGGCCAATGAAGGTGTGGCCAAAAACGGCGTCTTGTACTTTAAAAACTTCCCGATCCTGGCCTCGCCTTACCTAACGTTTCCGATCAAAAAAGAGCGTAAATCTGGCTTGTTGCTGCCAACCTTTGGCACGACCAGCAACACCGGTATTGACTACACGCAGCCCTACTACTTCAACATTGCCCCCAATATGGACATGACTGCGCAAGTGCGCGCGATGTCAAAACGTGGCTTGCAACTCGGCGATGAATTTCGTTATATGGGTGAAAAGTACGCGGGCATGATGGCGGGCACTTATTTGAACCGCGATTTGCAAACTGGCACTGACCGTTGGCTGTACACCGCTAATCATATGCAAAGTTTAGGCGCTGGGTTTTTTACAGGCTATAACGTCAGCGGCGTCTCTGACGATAATTACTTTAACGATTTTGCAACGATGGCGATCAACCAGTCGACCACCACCTATTTGCCGCGTCAGGCTGGTGCGGGTTGGGCCAATGAGTTTTGGCAATCCAGTGTGCAGGTACAAACCTATCAAACCTTGCGCCCCAAGGGCACTGCTGTCGCGCCGATTTATAACAAAGTACCCGAGCTCTCCGTGAATGGTGCGCGATTTGACGTGGGCGGCTTTGATATCCAGTCTCAAAATACGGTCACCCGTTTTGAGATGCCACTTGATCAGCGGTTTCCTTATGGCCCCGCTGGCAGCCTACGCTACAAGCCAGACGGCTCGCGTGCCTCGTCTTACTCGTCCATTTCTTATCCGATCGTCAGACCTGGCTGGTACATCACACCCAAAATCGCTGTTAGTGCGACTCAGTATCAAACCGACTGGTACGGTCTTGAAAAATGGTACGGCTACGGGCAAGATTCAAACTCGCGAGTCTTGCCTATTTTGTCGCTCGACTCTGGGATGACCTTTGATCGCGATACGACCTTCTTTGGCAAACCTGCGGTTCAGACGCTTGAGCCACGGGCTTACTATTTGAAGGTACCTTATCGCGATCAGTCGCAGTTTCCTGTTTACGACACCACTCTGGCTGACTTCAATTTCTCGCAGGCGTTTCAAGAAAACATTTATGCGGGCGGTTGGGATCGTATTGCTAACGCTAACCAGACCACGCTTGCTTTAACAACGCGTTGGATGGATCAAGAGACCGGGTTTGAGCGTTTCAGTTTTGGCGTGGCCCAGCGTTACTACTTTGAAGATCAGATGGTGACCTTGCCCTTCGAGGTGCCGCGTACCAACACAAAATCTGAATTTTTGATCGGTACGAGTGCTGCGCTAACCGATAAGATTAATACCTCTGCGACCTTTCAGTACGACCCGTACTTAAGTCAATGGGATCGTGCGCAGGTTGTGGCACGCTGGCGCCCGCAACGTTTGGCGATGATGTCTTTGTCGTACAGATATCAGATCAACCCGCCTTCTCTGGCGCTTTACCAGGCTCAGGGCCAAAATCAGATCAGTGGTTCGTTTCAATGGCCGTTGGCAAAAAAATGGTACTCGGTTGGTCGCGTCGATTATTCGTTTAATCGAGTGAACGCTCAGAGCATTATCGACCCAACAGTCATGGTCTCGATGCCTAAAGTGACACAGGGTGTGCTTGGCGTCGAATACAAAGGCGACTGCTGCTGGTCTGGTCGTTTCGTGTTTCAGCGTTACGTCGTCAATGCCGATACAACCAATACAGCTGCGTTTTTTCAACTAGAGCTTGGGGGCATTGGTAACCTTGGTCAAAATCCAATGGGAATCATTGGCCGAGCGATCCCTGGTTATGAAGCGGTCACCCCAGCGGTGCCCAATGTCAGTAAATTTGAAAGGTACGAATAATGTTTGGCGTAAGATGCTTTCCTCAGGCTTTGCTTTGCGCGCTGTTCGGCTGCGTCGCTGTGATGCCCCTTGCGGCTCAAACGCAAATCAATAATTTAGGCAGCACCCGGCCCAATGCCAGTGCGCCGCAACGGGCAACTCCTGCAAGCTCGACCCAAGAGGCCGATGCCATTGTTGCAGTGGTGAACAAAGATGTCATCACGCGCCGAGAGCTTGACCTTCGTACTCAGCAAATTAAGGCAGACCTCACGCGCCAGCGCGCTCAGCTTCCGCCCGACGAAATCCTTCAATCTCAGTTATTACAAAGATTGATTCTCGAGCGCTTGCAAGTGCAAGAGGCGAGGCGGCTCAATATTGAGGTGACGGACCAAGTTTTAAAAGCCGCACTTGATGCAATCGCTCAACGAAACAACATGTCCGCTGCACAGTTGCGTTCGCAAATTGAAGGTGCTGGGGTCCCTTGGGCTGACTACAACGCGATGATCAGGCGCGAAGTGTTGGTAGATCGACTGCGCCAACGTGTCGTGGACAGCACCATCCTGATCACAGACGCCGAAGTCGATGCGTTTTTGCGCGAACAAAAAGCCCGCCAGTCAGGCGGCTTGCTGTCGACTGCGCCTGCAAAAGTGGTCACAGCTCCACCCCCGCCTCCGCCTAAACCCAAAGCGGCACCTATACAACCGCCAGTCATGGGAATTGCACAAATTTTGGTGCGTGTGCCAGAAGACGCAAGTGAGGATGAAGTTAAAGTCTTACGTGCTAAAGCGCAGGCACTTTTGGCCCGTTTACGTAAAGGCGAAAGTTTTGAGGCGGTTGCCAAGGCAAGCTCTGATGGGCCCGAGGCAAGCCGTGGTGGAGACATGGGCGGGCGGTTGGTGGCAGACTGGCCCGATTTGTTTTTGAAGGCCGTAGCCGGAGTTGGCGATGGGCAGATTAGTAACATCATCAAAAGTGGTAACGGCTTTCATATCCTTAAAGTGCTTGGTCGTGCCGGCGGTGCTCCGCCGCCTGAGCCGGTTGCGCAACCAGAGCCACCTAAACCAGGTGCTGGCGTGCCAGCGGTGCAGGGGCCGATGATGGTTGAGCAAACGCGCGCCCGCCATATCTTGATCAAGACCACCGCAGCGGTGCCTTCAGACGTCGCTAAGCAAAAATTGGATCAAGTACGCGAGCGTATTGTGAATGGCCAAGAGTCTTTTTCAGATTTGGCCAAGCGGTTTTCAAATGATTCGTCAGCTCCCCAAGGTGGCGGCCTAGGCTGGCTCAATCCAGGCGAGACAGTGCCGCCGTTTGAACAAGCCATGAAGAAACTGAAGATTGGCGAGGTCAGTGAGCCAGTGCAAACGTCTTTTGGCTGGCATTTGATTGTGGTTGACGAGCGACGCACTCAAGATATGGCAGAGCAGTTTCAACGCAATCAGGTTCGGCAACGTCTTTTCGCGCAGCGCTCAGAGGCGTCCTTTGAGTCGTGGTTGCAGCATTTGCGCAATCAATCGTATATCGATAATCGCCTAGAGAAAAGTCAACGACAGGCTAAGGACTAGCACGTGCGAGCGCATCAGGCGCGAAAGCGGTTTGGTCAGAATTTCTTAGTTGATCTGGGTGTGATTGAGGCAATTGTCCGGGCGATTGGCCCGGCTCGTGAAGATCGTATGATCGAAATCGGGCCCGGGTTAGGCGCGTTGACCGCACCACTTCTTGACAAGCTCAGTTCGCTGACCGTCATCGAGCTCGATCGCGATTTGGCTTCAAGATTGCGTCAGCGGTTTTCTGAAACACGGTTGCCCATTGTGCAGGCCGATGTACTGAACGTTGATTTCTCTCAATTTGGTGACAACTTACGCATCGTAGGCAACTTACCCTACAACATTTCAAGCCCATTGCTGTTTACCTTGGTCGAGTACGCAGATCAGATTACCGATCAGCACTTTATGCTTCAGCGAGAAGTGGTTGATCGGATGGTTGCCGCGCCCGGTTCGGGCGATTACAGCCGCCTATCGGTGATGTTGCAGTACCGCTACGCCATTGAAAAAGTATTTGATGTGGCGCCCGAGGCATTTGACCCTGCGCCAAGGGTGACCTCGTCAATCGTGCGTATGATGCCTCTGCCTGATACGCGTGTACGCGCTATTGATGAGTCATTGTTTGCAGCGGTGGTGCTGCGCGCCTTTTCCCAGCGCCGTAAGATGCTGCGAGGTGTGTTAGGTGCCTGGACAGCCCTGATCCCTTGGGAGACTTTGCAAATCGAACCGACCTGGCGTGCAGAACAGGTGTCTGTGCCCAAGTTCATCGCGATGGCAGATGCGTTGCATGCCGCCGCAGTGCGAGCCTAGTGTTTCGCTGCAGCCAGCCATAACCTGACTACGTCTTCAGCACGGTCTTCAAGCAGGCTACTAACGTTTTCGCAGGCCTGAGTCAAACTCATTGGGCCAGAGACCAAGCTAAAGGCGGCTTCGATGCCAACGCGATACAAACCTTGATAGCCGGGCCCAAGAGACCCGGCAATGGCGATGGTAGGTACACCCGCGCGTTGTGCAATTTGTGCCACCCCCATTGGCGTTTTACCAAGTAGCGTTTGGGCATCCATTCGGCCTTCGCCCGTGATCACAAACGAGGCGCCTTGCACGGCCTGTTCAAGCCCGCCGATTTCTGCAATCACTGCCGCGCCTGGGCGAAAGGTACTGTGCATCCAAGCGTGCGCTGCAAAGCCCACGCCTCCTGCCGCGCCAGAGCCCGCAGCGTCGCGCCGGTCGTGTCCGAGTTGCTGAGCACAGATATCTGCAAAATGGCTTAAGGCGGCATCAAGCATGTGAACCTGCTCAGGTGTCGCGCCTTTTTGCGGACCAAAAATTGCGGATGCCCCCAACGGGCCACAGAGAGGATTATTGACGTCTGAGGCGATGGTAATTTTGGTATGTTCTAAACGCACATCAAAGTTGCTGGCGTCGATGAATTTAAGTTTGGCTAACGCAGCACCTCCGGCGGCCAGGGGTGTACGTTGCGCATCAAGTAAACGCAAACCCAAGGCGCTCAGCATGCCGGCGCCGCCGTCGTTGGTCGCCGAGCCACCTAAGCCTAAAACGATATGGCGTGCGCCTGCATCAAGTGCGTGCTTGATGAGTTCGCCAACACCGAAGGTGGTTGCCCGCAAGGCGTCGCGTTGTGACGGTGCAATGTGCTCAAGCCCCGCAGCACAAGCCATTTCAATCACTGCCGTTTGCTCGGGTAGCAAGGCCCACTGAGCTTGGATGGGTTGCCCTAATGCGTTTTGCACCCAATTGCTGCGGGGTTGACTTTGTGTGGCACCGAGCACCGCCTGAACGGTGCCTTCGCCGCCATCGGCCATGGGCACACAGATGATGTGCGCGTCAGGCGCGGCACGTTTGATCCCCCGTGCCAGTGCAGCAGCCACTTCAGGCGCCGAGAGGCTTTCTTTAAATGAGTCGGGGGCGATAACGATTTTCACGAGGGATGCTTAGGCGGTCTTTTTCTGTACAAATTCGATCTTGTAGCCATCCGGATCTTCAACAAACGCAATCACTGTTGTACCGTGTTTCATGGGACCCGCTTCGCGCGTGACTTTGCCGCCGAGTTCACGTACTTTGTCACACACCTCATAGGCGTTGTCGACCTCAAGCGCGATGTGACCGTAACCCGTACCCAAGTCGTAGGCGCTGGTATCCCAGTTGTAGGTGAGTTCAAGTACCGGGCCATCGCGCTCGTCTTGATAGCCGACAAAGGCGTTGGTAAAACGCCCCGTGGGATATTCGGTATTGCGTAACAAGCGCATACCCAGAACCTTGGTATAAAACTCGATTGAGCGCTCAAGGTTGCCGACACGTACCATCGTATGAAGAATTCGCATAATTGCTCCTGGAAGTTAAATTTCGGGCACGCCTTCGGGCGTATGTCTTTGCAGCATTTGTTTGGCGGCATGGTAATCGGGATAGAGCTCTTGAACCTCTGTCCAAAAATCCTGGCTGTGGTTCATTTCGCGCAAATGCGCAAGCTCATGCGCAATCACATAATCAATCACCATCGGCGAGAAATGAATCAAACGCCAATTCAACATGATGTTGCCGTCGCTGGTGCAAGACCCCCAGCGGGTTGCCGCTGAGGATAAGCGCCAGCGTCGAATGGTGAGACCGGTTTTTTCTAAATAATAGCGAAGACGCTGATCGAACCACGCCGCTGCCCGACTTTGCAGCCAAGCTTGGGTCATTTCACGCATACGATGCGTATCAGCGTCGTTCGGCAGTGGCAGCCACAGCGTTTGACCTGCCTCAGGCGCGTCGTGATTGCCCTCGAAATGTGCCCGACCGTGTGGCACATGAGGGCCGGGCACCCCAATTTGCAAGGTGATTTGACAACCCATATAGGGCAGCTGTCCGCCAGATTTCCAGCGCGTGTGCGCCATCGCAAGCTGAGCCTTGCGCGCCTGCCAATCTTGCAGCTTAGACAAAATCCAAGGCATTTTTTCGACCACGGCCTCGTCAATCTGGCCTAAGGTGACCCAGTTCGGGGCTGTGATGCGGAGACCTTCTTCAATGATCGCAAAGCCAATGCTGCGGCGTCGCGAACGTATCAATACAAAGCCAACCGCTTGATCGCCATGTCGAACGACCCGCCACTTACCGCCGAGCGGAATGGTTTCAGGCGCAACCAGCCAACCCGGTAGCGGGGTGCTCGTGTCTGAAAGCAAAAGCTCGAGTTGACTCATGGTTTGGGATAACGTTCTGGGTTAAGACGATGCATTTCTGCTTCGATCCAGGCAAACACTTTTGCGTTTAACTCTTCGGGAGTCAGACCAACCGACGCAATGGCTGGGCCAATTGAGACGGTGACAAGCCCGGGTTTTTTAATGAAGGCATTACGAGGCCAAAGTTCGCCGGCATTATGAGCAATCGGAATGACAGGAGCACCGGTGCGCGTGGCGAGTAAGGCCCCGCCCATTTTGAAGCGTCCCATTTTGCCGGGTGCAATGCGTGTACCCTCTGGAAACAAAAGCGGCCAGCGACCCTCGTCTAAGCGCTGCTGTCCAATTTTGACAACCTGTTCGAAGGCGTCACGACCCTTAGAGCGATCGATTGGAATCATTCCTAGCAGTGCGATCCCCCAGCCGAAAAATGGCACGCGGTGTAGTTCTCGTTTGTAAACAAAACAGATTTGCCGTGGCAGGTGAGAGGGCAAAAAGAGCGTCTCCCAGGCAGACTGATGTTTGGACAGGACGATCGCAGGGCCGTCAGGAAGGTTTTCAGTACCTTGAACTTGCCAGCGGATACCGCAAATGACTTTAGCGCCCCAAGCTGCAAGCTGCGGCCAACCCATCGTTAATTTGTAGCGCCAGTGCAGGGGCAGGGGAGACCAGAGTAAACAGGCGAACGCATAGGGGATCACGGTCGCTAGCAAAAATAATGCGTAAATTGTGGCACGCAGGATCAGCATGATGTCAGGCCGCCTGAGCAAGAATTTGGTCGACGGCATTGGCCAAATCACTGGCGTGCCTTGTGCCTTCGGGTAGATTGCCTTGCTTGAGTGTCTTAGGGCCATTGCCCGTTTGGACCAGCCACGGCGTACAGCCTGCGGTCGCGCTCGCTTGAAGATCGCGCAGCGAGTCGCCTATCGCCGGCACGCCCGTAAGCTCAGTATCGTAGCGCTTTGCAATATCTTCAAAGAGCCCTGGTAAAGGCTTGCGGCACACGCACTGTTCATCGGGGCCGTGAGGGCACACAAAAAAAGCATCAATCGCACCAGCCAGTTGCCCCAACTCTTTGCGCAGCTTCTGATGAATCGCATTGAGTGCTGTGATGTCGAACAAACCGCGTGCCAGACCCGATTGGTTTGAGGCGACCGCGATGGTGTAGCCAGCTTGGTGCAGTCTTGCGATAGCTTGCAGACTGCCAGGCAACGCGATCCATTCATCTGGGTGCTTGATGTAGTCGGGGCTATCGTGATTGATGACACCGTCGCGATCCAGAATAATCAGTTTCATGCCGCCAGCCTTGAAATGTCAGCCACTTGATTCATCAAGCCGTGCAGTTGGGCTAACAGCGCCAGCCGGTTGTTGCGCACGGCAAGATCATCAGCCATGACCATGATGTCGTTAAAAAACGCATCCACTGGCGCGCGTGCCTGCGCGAGTGTCGCCATTGCGCCTTGGTAGTCGCCGGCGTCGAGACGTTGTTGTGCAATCGGCTGCAGCTGAGCAATGGTTTTTGCGAGTGCCTGCTCGGCGGGTTCAGTGAGTAGTGCTTGATTTAGAGGCTGAAGGCCCGTTTCAGATTTTTTAAGCAGATTACCAATGCGCTTGTTGGCGGCGGCCAAACTGGCGGCGTCTGGGCCTTGTGCAAACAAAGCAGCAGCTTGAACACGCGCCAGTATTTGATGCAGAGGCGGCGCGATCGCCAGTACGGCCTCGACGGCGTTTCGATCAAACTGCGTGATTAACTGATTACGCAGTCGTTCAATGATGAAGGCTTGTACGTCTGCGACCGTTGTCTGGGCGAGGGCTGCGGGCTCAAAGGTATGTGCGGCAACTTGTAGCAGACCTTCGAGTGTCAAGGGCCCGTCTTGCTGGATAGGCAAAAAACCACCCGCGGTCAGTTGCTCAAACGCACTAATCAGACCCAAGGCAGCGCGGCGCAAGCCGAAAGGGTCACGCTCGCCGGTAGGGGCTAAGCCGATCCCCCAGATACCAATGAGTGTTTCAGCGCGCTCTGCCATAAACAAAATTGCAGCGGTCATGTTTGCAGCAGTCACGGGCTGTTCAAGGCGAATTTTGTACTGTTCAGCAAGCGCTTGAATCACTTGTTCGGGCTCGTGATCGGCGCGGGCGTAATACGAGCCCATAATGCCCTGCAGTTCAGGAAACTCGCCAACCATGTTGGTATTGAGGTCGGCCTTGGCAAGCATCGCCGCACGCACGGCTTGTGCGCTGTCTGCCTGCAAGGCGTTGGCTAACCAAGCTGCGATCGTTTGCACGCGTGCCACGCGCTGCAACTGCGTACCGAGCTTGTTGTGATACACAATCGAAGCAAGCTGCGGCACCCGCTGATGCAAAGGTATTTTGCGGTCGGTGTCGAAAAAGAATTGAGCATCAGCCAAACGCGGTCGCACCACCCGTTCGTTTCCTTGAATGATCGCCACTGGATTGTCGGTGGGCATGTTGCTGACAATCAGAAATTGATTGGTGAGCGCGCCCGACGTTGGGTTGAAGAGCGGAAAGTACTTTTGATTCAGACGCATCGTCAAAATCAGGCATTCTTGAGGGACTTGCAAAAACCGCTCTTCAAAGGTGCCTACGTAGACGACCGGAGCTTCAACTAGGGCGGTGACTTCGTCGAGCAAAGCGTGCACCGCTGGGTCTTGCCCCAACGTGGCGTTTAACTTTTGAGCTTCTGTTGCCAGTAAGGTTTCGATTTTTTCGCGGCGCGCGGTGAACGAGGCAATCACCTGGCCAGTTTGCGCCAGTTGTTGCTCGTAGCTGTCAGCGCTGTCGATACTAATTGCCGCGGGATGTAAAAAGCGATGACCGTAGGTGAGGCGTCCAGCTTGTAAGCCAAGCACGGTCGCCGGGATGACTTGCGTGTCAAACAGCGCGATCAAGGCATGAGCGGGGCGCACGAATTTTACCGAGGTTACGCCATCGGCCAATTGATATTTCATGACCTTCGGTATCGGCAAGGCTGCGATCGAGGCTTCGATCGCAGCCTGAAGCACCTCGGTTAAGGCGGCACCTGGCGCGGTACCTCGCGCCACCAGATACTCTTGTTTACCATCTGACTCTCGTTCGAGTGCGCTGACGGGCATGTCTGCCCAACCCTTGGCAGCAAGTTTTTTTTGTAGAGCCGGTGTTGCCAGGCCCTGAGCGTCAAGCCCCACTTTCACTGGCATCAGCTTTTCAACGAAACTTTGCTCGGGTGCGAGCGCCAGGACTTGCGACAGACGCACAGCTAGGCGGCGCGGTGAAGCGAATGACGTGGTCGTGCTGCCGCTGACCACGAGGCCTTGGGCGTGCAGCGCGTCGTGGATGCCTTGAGCAAAAGCCTGGCCCAATTTGGGCAAGGCTTTAGGGGGCAGCTCTTCGGTAAAGAGCTCGATCAACAGGGGCTTGCTAGTTTGCGTCATGGTTGCACCCCTTTGTCAGTGTTGTGAAGGGTTGCACTGACACCGCTCAGCATCGGAAACCCCAATTGCTCGCGCGAGTCGTAATACGCTTGTGCGACAGCACGAGACAGGTTGCGAATGCGTCCGATATACGCGGCGCGCTCAGTGACGCTAATGGCGCCACGGGCATCTAACATGTTGAAGGTATGCGCCGCTTTGAGAGTCGCCTCGTAGGCTGGCAACGCCAGTGGGATCTCAAGGAGGCGTTTGGCGTTGGTCTCGTGATCGGTGAAATGTCTAAAGAGCATTTCAGCATCAGAGTGTTCAAAGTTGTAGGTCGATTGTTCGACCTCATTTTGATGAAAGACGTCGCGATAGAGTACCGAGCCTTTTGGTCCAGTTGTCCAGACCAAGTCGTAGACGCTTTCGACGCCTTGCAGGTACATGGCTAAGCGTTCTAACCCGTAGGTGATTTCACCCGTAGTGGGGGTGCAGTCTAAACCGCCGACTTGTTGAAAATAGGTAAATTGCGTGACTTCCATGCCGTTGAGCCAAACTTCCCAGCCCAGGCCCCAAGCACCCAGGGTCGGGTTCTCCCAATCGTCTTCAACAAAGCGGATGTCATGTTCGGTTGGACGGATACCGAGCGCTTCAAGTGAGCCAATATACAAATCCAGAATATCTGGCGGTGCAGGCTTAAGGACAACTTGGTACTGGTAGTAATGTTGCAACCGGTTAGGGTTCTCGCCGTAGCGCCCGTCTTTTGGGCGTCGCGACGGTTGTACATAGGCAGCTCGCCAGGGCTCTGGCCCAATCGCACGCAAAAAGGTTGCCGTGTGTGAGGTGCCAGCGCCGACCTCCATATCGTAGGGTTGAAGCAGGGCACAGCCCTGATGATCCCAGTACTCTTGCAGGCGGAGAATAATTTGCTGAAAAGTGAGCATGAAGGTGTGAACACGGCAAGGGCAATTTAATCGGTCATTTTACCGTGGGGCTGACGATGTTGGTGGCAAGCGGCGGGGGCGGCACGATTTGGGCCGAAGATTCGGTGTTTGGCCAAGTTCAAGGAACGAATCGCCTATGATTCAGGGTACGTCAAAGGAGTCAGTATGTCTGTGTTGGTAGATGTCGAATATCTGGATGGAATTCAAATCATTACGATTAATCGCCCTGAGGCGCGCAACGCGATTAGTGTTGAGACTGCGCATCAGATGTCGGCAGCCTTCGATGAGCTCGATGCGCGCGACGATATTCGTATCGGCATCTTGACGGGAGCGGGGGGCACCTTTAGCTCGGGCATGGATTTAAAAGATTTTGCGCAGACGCGTAAGCGTGCGCTCGTTGAGGGCAAGGGTTTTGGCGGTTTAAACGAGGCACCCCCGAAAAAGCCCTTAATCGCCGCCGTTGAGGGCTACGCTGTGGCTGGTGGGTTTGAGATGGTCTTGGCCTGTGATCTGGTGGTGGCGGCGAACAATGCGATGTTCGGTTTGCCCGAGGTGAAACGGGGCTTGGTGGCGGGCTCGGGCGGTTTATTGCGTCTGCCGCGCCAGCTTCCGTATCACATTGCAATGGAGATCATTCTGACGGGCGATATGTTGCCCGCACCGCGTGCCCACCAGTATGGTTTGATTAATGTGCTGACTGATCCGGGGCAGGCGCTCGCCGAGGCCATTAAACTCGCCCAGAGAATCTGCGAAAATGGTCCTTTAGCCGTGCAAACCTCAAAAAGCGTGGTGAATAAGGGGGCCGATTTTTCGGCGGATGAGATGTTCGATCTGCAGCGCCCGTTAATTCATCATATTTTTATGTCGGATGATGCCAAAGAAGGTGCGACCGCTTTTGCGCAAAAGCGTAAACCGGTGTGGCAGGGCAAATAAATTTGGTACGAAGGGTCGCATTGACTGACAAGTTCAGTTCGAACATTGCATGACGAGTACTTTTATATTTAAACGCTTTCAATCTTTGATTTTATTTTTTATTAGCTCCTTTTCCTAGCAGGTGCCTTTTATGTCAGTCATTATCCAAGAAGAAGATTTCGTCTCGTCCATCGCCGACGCGATTCAGTTCATCAGCTATTACCACCCGGCTGATTACATCAAGCATCTAGCTCGTGCGTACGAGCGTGAAGAAAGCCCGGCCTCCAAAGATGCGATGGCGCAAATTTTGACGAACTCGCGCATGAGCGCAGAGGGTCGTCGTCCGATTTGCCAAGACACCGGTATCGTCAATGTCTTTTTAAAAATTGGTATGGATGTTCGTTTCAATACCAAGAAAAATATTCAAGAATTATGCGATGAGGGCGTGCGTCGCGGCTACCTCAATCCAGAAAATCCTTTGCGCGCTTCGGTGTTGGATGATCCAATCTTTTTGCGCAAAAACACTAAAGACAATACTCCCTGCATTGTGAACGTTGAACTGGTGCAAGGCGATAAGGTAGACGTGCAAGTGGCGTCTAAGGGCGGTGGTTCTGAAAACAAGTCCAAGTTAGCGATGTTGAATCCTAATGACTCGATTGTTGACTGGGTGTTAAAGACAGTGCCCACGATGGGCGCGGGTTGGTGTCCACCAGGCATGTTGGGGATTGGGGTTGGCGGCACCGCTGAAAAGGCGGTGTTGATGGCCAAGCAAGCGCTGATGGAAGATCTCGATATGTACGAGCTGCTCGAGCGCGGGCCTAGCAACAAAATTGAAGAGTTACGTATCGAGTTGTATCAAAAGGTAAACGGTTTAGGCATAGGTGCGCAAGGCTTAGGTGGCTTGACCACAGTGCTGGATGTCAAAATCAAAACCTTTGCAACGCACGCAGCCTCGTTTCCAGTTGCGATGATCCCTAACTGTGCGGCTACGCGTCACGCACACTTTGAGCTTGACGGTTCGGGCCCCGCACACCTGCATCGCCCTTCGTTGTCAGACTGGCCTGATGTCAACTGGGCGCCAAATTACAAATCGTCGCGTCAAGTTGATTTAAACAAACTGACGCCTGAAGAAGTCGCCAGTTGGAAGCCGGGCCAGACCTTGTTGCTGAACGGCAAAATGCTGACGGGCCGCGACGCGGCGCACAAGCGTATTCAAGATATGTTGGCCAAGGGCGAAAAATTGCCTGTCGATTTTCGTGGCAAGGCGATTTATTACGTTGGCCCAGTCGACCCTGTTGGTGATGAAGTTGTTGGTCCTGCAGGCCCAACCACCTCGACACGCATGGACAAGTTCACCGACATGATGCTCGAGCAAACTGGCTTGGCGGTGATGATTGGTAAGTCTGAGCGTGGCGAAGCAACGATCGAGTCGATTCGTAAGCACAAGTCTGCGTATTTGATGGCTGTGGGTGGTGCTGCGTATCTAGTATCTAAAGCGATCAAGGCTGCCAAGGTCGTTGGTTTTGCTGACTTGGGGATGGAAGCCATCTATGAGTTTGATGTGGTGGACATGCCTGTGACGGTGGCGGTCGATTCAAACGGTGTTTCGGTGCACACCACGGGGCCAAAAGAGTGGTCGGCGCGGATTGCTGGGATTCCGGTTGTTGTGAAGTAAGACCATGCCGTTAATCAGCAAGAGTTTTATCCGCTCAATAAAACTCTGCGGTTGATCAATAGAGTGCTATTCGTTGAGTAAAGCTCTTTGGGTGATCTCTCAAGGCGCTGCTTCATTTAATTAGGCGAAGCCGTCCAATAGGCCAAGCTTCCTGCCTCGAGAATTTGTCTTTTCTGGGGGCGGGCAGGGGCCTGTGGGCGGGTGTTTGAGGCGCCGAGGATTTTGCAGGATTGGCGGATGAAGGCAGCCCTTGTTTGAGCGAAGCGAGTTTGGGCTGCCGCCGTCAAGACCAGAAATCGGAGGGGAGTCTGCGCAGCAGACCGACTCGGTCAGCCGCCCACAGGCCCCTGCCCGCCATCAGAAAAGTCAGGGCACAAAGAACACCCCAACACTCAAGACAACCCAGTAATCTGCCCCGCATCATTCACATCAATCCCATTCGCCGCAGGCACAGCTGGCAACCCTGGCATGGTCATGATGTCGCCACACACCATCACCACAAAGCCTGCACCGGCCGATAGCCTGACTTCGCGAATCGTCAGCACATGACCGCTTGGTGCGCCTCGTAATTTGGCATCAGTCGAAAACGAGTATTGCGTCTTCGCAATACACACAGGTAAATCACCGTAACCATCGCTTTGAAGCTGTGCGATCTGCGCACGTACTTTTGCGTCGGCGGTGATGCTGGCCGCGCCATAGGTTTTGGTTGCAATGGCTTGCACCTTGTCCCACAGCGAGTCTGAATCTTGATATAAAAATTTAAAGTGATTCGGCTGCTCGCAGAGTTTGACGACAGCGTGTGCTAAGTCAGCTGCACCTGCACCGCCTTGCGCCCAATGCTTGGCGAGCACCACTTCAACGCCCAGTGCTGCAGTGGTCGCTTGTAGCAGAGCGATTTCGGCAGGGGTGTCTTCTGTGCGATGGTTGATGGCCACCACGCAAGGCAAGCCAAAATTCTGTGTGATGTTATGGATATGACGCTCAAGATTCACGAGCCCGGCGCGCAGTGCGTCAAGGTTTTCGGTGCCGACGTCTTTGACTTCGACGCCGCCGTGATACTTGAGTGCACGCACGGTGGCGACTAACACCACGGCTGAGGGTGTGAGGCCGGCTTTGCGGCATTTGATATCAAAGAATTTTTCTGCGCCTAAGTCGGCACCAAAGCCTGCTTCGGTGACGACGTAATCCGCTAGTTTTAAAGCGGTCGCTGTGGCCAGTACTGTGTTGCAACCATGCGCAATATTGGCAAAGGGGCCGCCGTGCACGATTGCTGGATTGTTTTCAAGTGTTTGCACAAGGTTTGGTGCAAGCGCTTCTTTTAACAGTGCAGTCATCGCTCCTTGCGCTTGCAAATCGCGCGCCAAAATCGGTTTGCCAGTCAGCGAGTAGCCGATCACGATATTGCCTAAGCGTTGTTTTAAGTCTTTTAGATTGTTGACCAGGCAAAAGATTGCCATGATTTCTGAGGCCACCACGATATCGAAATGATCTTCGCGCGGAAATCCGTTAGCGGTTCCGCCCAAGCCCACCACGATGTTTCGTAGGGCACGGTCATTTAAGTCAACGACGCGTCTCCAGTTCACGCGGCGGACATCGATGCCGAGTTTATTGCCGTGATGAATATGGTTGTCGATCAGCGCAGCTAGCAGATTGTTGGCAAGGGCGATGGCATTGAAATCGCCCGTGAAATGTAAATTGATGTCTTCCATCGGCACGATTTGCGCCATGCCGCCGCCCGCAGCGCCGCCCTTCATACCGAAGACGGGGCCCAAAGACGGTTCGCGTAAACACATGATGGCGCGCTTGCCAATATGGTTCAGGGCATCGCCCAAGCCAACGGTGGTGGTAGTTTTGCCTTCGCCAGCTGGTGTTGGCGAAATTGCGGTGACCAGCACTAGTTTGCCGTTTGGTCGAGAGGCGAGCGTGTCAATGTACTCAAGCGAAAGCTTGGCCTTGAAACGCCCGTAGGGTTCGAGTTGTTCTGTCGGGATTCCGAGTCGGTCTGTCGCGAGTTCGAGAATTGGGCGTTTTGTCGCGGCCTGAGCGATTTCAAGGTCACTGCGCATAATCAAAGGGATCCGGCGATGAGTAGATGTTGTTAAGGGCTCGATATTACTTGCGCCAAGCCACGCTGTAATCAAAAAGACATGAAAACCCTAGGAATTCAGACCAGACTTGCTTCAATCCAGAGTTTCAATGGGCAAGGAGTGAAAAAATTTTTCACAATATGGGATAAAATGAATGTTGCAGCGCGCCAAATTGTGGTCGTTCAGCCAATCTCTTCCCTCAACATGCTTCGTCAAGTTTCGTCTGTGGCCCCCGTGCCCGCTCAACCTCCGTCAGAGACCATGGATATGGCGATCCAGGTGCTTGGGCGTGCGACGCAATTACTGGATGCGTTGGCGGCGCAGCCCGATCCAGTTGCTTTGAAAGATTTGGCAAAAACAACGGGGCTTCACACCTCAACCGCGCATCGTATTTTGAGTGATTTGGTGATTGGGCGCTACGTCGACCGGGTTGACAATGGTTTGTATCAGCTTGGTATGCGCTTGCTTGAGTTGGGGTCTTTGGTGAAAGGGCGTTTGAACGTTCGCGAAGCCGCCCACGAGGCCATGCATGCGCTTCATCGGCTGACTGGGCAAACCGTCAATTTATCGGTGCAGCAGGGCGATGAAATTATTTACATCGACCGCGCCTGGAGCGAACGCTCGGGCATGCAAGTCGTACGCGCGATTGGTGGTCGTGCCCCCTTGCACTTGACCTCAAACGGTAAGTTGTTTCTCTCGGCGGCTGACGTTCGGCAAGTGCGTACTTACGCCACGCGAACGGGCCTCGTTGCAAGCACCGCAAATAGCATTACGACGCTCGAAAAACTCGAGCAAGAATTATTGTTGGTTCGCCAGCTTGGTTATGCCCGAGATAACGAAGAGCTTGAATTGGGTGTTCGTTGTATCGCCGCCGGAATTTACGACGATACGGGCAAGCTAGTGGCAGGGCTATCTATTTCAGCACCATCGGGGCGCTTGCAAGACGCCTGGATCCCCCAGTTAGTTGCCACGGCGGGCAGCATTTCTGAGGCGCTTGGCTATGAAGCCAGTGGCGCCTGAGCTAGGTCAGACTACAACGCCGCTACTTTAGGGTAATGCCGCGTGCTTTGACGAGCTCACCCCAACGCTTGACCTCAGCTTCGATCAGTTGGCTGAAAACCTCGGGTGAGTCTTTGGCCGGCGTCAAGCCATCGGTGGCCAACTGCTCGGCAGTCGCTGGATCGCTCAGCGCCTCAATGACAGCTTTGTTTAACTTGTCGACAATGCCCTTGGGGATACCTTTGGGGCCAATTAAGCCGTGCCAAACCGCGACATCAAAGCCTGGGTAGCCAGACTCGATCACAGTAGGCAAGTCGGGTAAAGCGGCGAGCCGCTCTTTGGTGGTGACTGCCAAGCCTTGCAGTTTGCCTGACTTGACGTGCGGAACTGTCGAGGCCACGGTTCCAAACATAAATTGCACCGTTCCAGACATCGTGTCGGTTAAGGCTGGTGAGGTCCCTTTGTAAGGGATGTGTAGCGCCTGGACTCCCGCGACGCTTAAAAAATATTCAGTTGCGATATGCGTAATGCTACCCGCACCCGATGAGGCGTAAGCGAGTTTGCCCGGTTCACTTTTGGCACGCTCAACAAGCTCTTTCAGCGTTTTAATTTGTGTGCCGGGATTGGTGGCTACCACGAACGGGCCACTCGCTAAGCGCGCCACCGCGGTAATGTCTTTGACTGGATCAAAAGGCAACGTATACAGATTGGCGTTTACGGTGTAACTGGTCGCAGCTAAAAAAAGCGTGTAACCATCGCCGGGTGCTCGCAGAGCGACCTCAGCGCCCAAATTGCCGCCCGCGCCGGGCCGATTTTCAACATAAACAGTTTGTCCTAGTTTTGGGGTCAGACGTTGCGCCACAATTCGCGCAATAAAGTCTGAGCCGCCACCTGGCGCAAAGCCTACAACGATTTTGATTGACTTGGTTGGATACTCGGCCGCGGTTTGGGTGGCTTGTGCATGGGCAAGAGGCGCCACGCAGAGTTGTGTGCTTAGAACGGCAGCGGCGCAAAGCAGGCGCCTGAAGGTAGCGGATTGAGAGAGTTTAGCGAGATGAGCCATCTTGGAGTGTCCTTGAGTCAATAATAGTTAGTCTAGGGGAGAAATGTGCCAAAGTCGATCAATTTGTTGTATTTTGGTGCGCCGCAACAAAAATTTGTTGACAGATAGGTGGGATTGCTTAAAATGACACTTGTGCAGTGCAGCAAATTCTGCAAAACACTTTGATCCTAACCCCAGGAGCCCACCATGTCAGCTATTCCCCAGCAAGTTCTTAACAGCCAAAAAGCTGCTATCGATACGTTTGTCGCCGTTCAAACCAGCATGTTCACTGGTTTCGAAAAATTCGTTGACCTGAATCTCAAAGTCATGAAAGCGACTTTAGATGAAGTGTCGCAAAAATCACAACAAGTTGCCGGTATCAAAGATGCACAAGAGGCTGTTGCCTTGTCGTCAAATCTGGCGCAACCTGCTGCTGAGAAAGCCATGTCGTACAGCAAGCATGTGTATGACATCGTGTCAGGTGTTCAAGCCGACCTTACCAAGCTTGGTGAGACTCATGCCGCTGAAGGTCAGAAGCATGTGCACGACGCGATTGAACAGTTCAGCAAGCATGCTCCAGCTGGCTCAGAAAGCGCTGTCGCTATGATTAAAAGCGGTCTGGCTCAAGCCACAACCGCCTATGACGCAATGACCAAAGCTGCTAAACAAGCCGCCGAAACCGCTGAAAAGAATCT
>JARXAG010000106.1 GCA_029866055.1 Burkholderiaceae bacterium | reverse complement strand
ACTCAGCGCATCGTTGGGGCTCAAAGGGGCGACCGCTTGCAAATAGCTTGGGTTGAGCTCGGCAAGCGAGTTGACACCGATCAGGCCCATGCAGATCTTGATTTCATCTTCTAAGATTTCAAGCATTCTGACAACGCCCGCAGCGCCATCTGCGGCCAGACCAATACACTGCATACGGCCCATGCCAACCATGTGTGCCCCAGAGGCAATGGCCTTGACGATGTCAGAGCCGCGATTAAAGCTTCCATCCACGATCACGGTCGCCCGGCCATTCACGGCCTTCACAACTTCTGGCAACACTGCCATTGATCCCAGACAATGATCAAGTTGGCGCCCACCATGGTTTGACACATACACCATGTCTACGCCGTGATCGACGGCCATCGCGGCATCTTCAGCCGTTGCAATCCCTTTCAAAATGAGTGGCACTTTAAGCTTGCTTTTTAAGCGCTCCACATCTTTCCAGGTGAGCTGGGGTTGAAACTCGCGCCCCGGAACGGCGAGACGTCGAATGTTACGTTTAGCCTGATCGCGTTCGCGACGGCTGTAATGTGCGGTGTCAACCGTCAAACAAAAGGCGCCGTTACCGGCAGCTTCTACCCGCTCTGCGATGGCGTCGACCCAAGCGGCATCGCCATGCACATATAACTGAAATAGTCGTAGCGCATTGGGGGCGGCTTGTGCGACGGCCTCAATGCCTGGCTGGCACACCGAGCTCAGCATATGGGCAATGCCAAACTGCTCAGCGGCCTGAGCCGACGCGGCACCCGCACCTTGCGCAAACAACTCAAGACTACCAACAGGGGCCAGCAAGATCGGCAAGCGCAGGTCTCGGCCTAAAAAGCTTGTGCGAGCACTGACGTTACTAACGTCGCGCAAGACACGTGGTCGAAACGCAAGGGCATCAATCGACGCACGATTACGCCGCAGCGTAGTTTCTGTTTCGGTGCCGCCGACGATGTAATCCCAATTGTCGTGATTAAGCTTTTGGCGTGCTTTTTGAACGAGTTCGTGTAGTGTTAAAAAACGAGGTTCTGCAGAAGACATAGTGATTAAGGTGCTCTAAGTTGAAGTGGTTTAAACGAGTTGAAATTATTCGCTGGCTTTGATGTTGGCCTGCGTTGCCGCAGTTTTCCACTTCTTCATCTCAGCGTAAACAAATTCGCTCCAGGGGCCGGCGCTGCGCGGGTCAGGTACCAGTCCTCTGTCGATAAGATTTTTTTGCATTTCAGGATTAGCTAACACGCGGGCTACGTCGTCGCTGATTTTTTGGACAATCGCTGTCGGGGTACCTTTGGGTACCACTAAGCCTTGCCAACCTACGCCTTCAAAGCCTGGGTAGCCCGACTCAGCAACCGTTGGCAGGTCTGGCAACTGCGGCACGCGTTGCAAGGTCGTGATGGCTAAAGGCTTTAATTTGCCAGCCTTGATGTGTGGCAGGGCGACTGCCATGCTATCGACCAAAATTGAAATTTGCCCACCCAACAGGTCGGTGACAGCTGCTGCGCTACCTTTGTAGTTCACTCCAACCATGTTCACGCCTGTCGTGAATTTAAACAGTTCACCGGTTAAATGTTGGGTGTTGTTGACGCCGCCGTACCCCACATTAAACTTGCCGGGCTCTTTTTTGGCCGCCGCGATGAGTTCTTGTATTGTGTTGTAAGGCAATGCGGCGCTTACCACAATGATCATTGGCGTAATGGCTAAGCCACCCACATAGATAAAGTCTTTGGTGACGTCGTACGGAAGTTTGGCGAAGACAGCTGGATTCACTGCCAAGACTCCGCTGGTGCCCATCGTCATCGTGTAGCCATCAGGTGCGGCAGTGCTGCCTGCGACCATGCCAGGCACGCCTGTCTTGTTCTCAACAATAACCTGTTGGCCCCAGGCAATCGTGAGTTTCTCGGCGACCATTCTGGCAATCATATCGGTGGCTTGACCCGGAGGAAAAGGCACAATCAGCTTGACCGGCTTTTCAGGAAAGTTCGTTTGTGCTTGAGCTGGAACATTGAAAATCAGACAGGCGAAAATAGCGAGCAGTGATGCTAAAGATTTAAAGTGCATTGAAGCCTCCGGAAAAATCGGGGGCCGCCGTCGACGGGGTTGTCGATGTCTCTATATCGGCGGGTTTTAATGGATTTTGCACTAAGTTAGGCTGCGTAATAGTATTTGTCAACTGAGGGCTAGAGCCCCCCGCTGCGCGCTGGCGCGTCGCGTGCGTTTTCGAGAAATGGTCTGACGTTTCCGAGTCATGGTTTGACTGGTGCTGCGCATAGCGCAAGACGCGAATGCGCCATGTGACTCGAGTCAAGGGTTTACCTTAGGCGGCTCAATATCTTAAGCGGTCCAATATTTCTTTTTACTCTCAGCGGCTCAAGATGTCTTTCAAGATATCCGGGTCGCACCGCACATCGACGCCTGCCTGCTCTTGTGCCAAAAGCATCGCAATGCGCGAGTCTTTATCGCTCCAGCCCCGGTTAAGCGCCTCGGTCATCTGGGCAAGCGTCAGCTTTGCAAATTGCATGTCTAGATCAACGTCTTGCCCAAGTTCATTGGCCAACGTAACGTCTTTATGCGCCAGTTTTAATGAAAATTTAGCAGGCTCGTAAGCGCCACTTAAAAAGTGCGTGGGCAAGCCGTCAAAGGTTCGACGGCGCCCCATCGCACCGCTGCGCAACGCCTTGAACAGAGTGGGTGCCTCGACACCGGCCTTTACGCCCATTGAAAACACTTCTGCAATCGCAGAATTAAACATGTAACCCATGCAGTTGTGAACAAGCTTGGCGACCGAAGCGGCACCAACGGCGCCTAAAAACTGCACGTCGTCTGACATGCACGACAGCACAGGCGCATATTTGTTGAAGGTTGGTTCGTCACCGCTCGTCCAAATCACAAGTTTGCCCGAAGCTGCTCCTGTCGGGCCTCCACTGACCGGAGCATCTAAAAACAGGACCCCTTTTTTAGAAAGCTCAGCGTGCAGTTCTCGAATCACGCGAGGAGCATTGGTTGAAAAATCAAACACCGCGCTACCTGCGCGCAGGCCAGCAGTTAATCCATTCAGACCGGTCAATACCTCTTGTACTTGGGCTGGGCCTGGCAGAGATAAAAAGACGAGATCAACCTGAGCGCCCAAGGCGTTAGGCGTATCTGCCCATTGCGCACCTTGCGCGATCAATGGCTGTGTATTCGCTTCGATCATGTCGTGGATGATCAGGGTATGCCCGTGTTTGATGAGATTCGTTGCCATTCTTGAACCCATCGTACCTAGTCCGATAAAACCGATTTTCATTTTTTGTCGTCCAGTTTTTGGTGAAGTCGATACAAAGCCTTGTTGCTTTAGTATTATTGAACACATTCAGCACTGTTCGTAAAACTATATCAGGAGACTTCTATGGCCACGGCCCCCACCTCAGAACGTCGTGAGCGTTTGCGCAAGACGGTTCCAAAAATGGTCGAATGCGCAGAAAAAGTTTTATACGGCGATATTTGGGAGCGTAAAGAGCTATCCAAACGCGACCGCAGCATGATCACCATCGCCGCCTTGCTAACCTCGTTCAGGCCAGATCAATTACGTGTTCACATTACACGTGGTTTAGAAAATGGTTTGACTCAAGAAGAGATCGGCGAGCTTATCACTCACTTAGCGTTTTATTCGGGTTGGGCGTCATCAATGTCTGCTGCTCAGATTGCCTACGAGGTTTTTGAAGAGAAGGAAAAAAAATGAACGGTTCAATGAATGTTTACCTAACAGGGACGCCTGCTCGAAAGCTTGTGCGCTCGACACGTGCGGCTCTCATGACTGCGTTTTTGCTTGCAGCTGTGTCAGTGATCGCACCTGCCGCTGCACAGACCTTTCCAAACAAGCCGCTCAAGATCGTAGTTGGGTTTCCGCCAGGCGGTGGCTCAGATTTAATGGCACGCATTGTGGCCGAAAAAATGTCAGTGATCTTCAAACAACCTGTGATTGTGGATAACAAGCCGGGTGCGGGCTCAACCATTGCTGCAACCTTCGTCTCGCGTGCGGCACCAGACGGCTACACAATTCTCTTTGGCCAAGCTGCCAACGTAGGCGTTGCACCTGCGATCATGAGTACGTTGACGTACGATCCCCTCAAAGACTTTGCCCCAATTACGCGTTTGGTCTCTGCACCCTTGGTATTGGTGGGGCCTGCAGATCTGCCTGCAAAAAACCTGAAAGAACTCATCGCGCTAACCGCCGCGAAGCCCAATGCCTTGAGTTATGGTTCGCCGGGTTCGGGTACTGTGGGCCATCTTGCGGGTGCCATGTTCATGAACGAGGCCAAGCTTAAGGCGGTGCATGTGCCTTATAAAGGCCAGTCGTTGTTAATCACCGATATGCTGGGCGGTCGTATCGCCATGTACTTTAGTACGATTGCGGTGGTCAAGCCCTATGTCGAAAGCGGCAAGATGCGTGCGTTTGGCGTGACCTCCGCGAAGCCCTCTACAGCGTTTCCGGGTGTGCCGGCTATCGGCGACGCCGGTTTGCCTGGCTATGCAGTTGAGAATTGGTACGGCTTGCTGGCACCCGCTGGTACCCCAGCGGCAGTGATTGATACGCTGCAACAAACCGTTAAGCAAATCTTGCTTTTGCCCGAAGTGATGCATGACCTCACTAAAGAGGGTGGCGAGATTGGCGGTGAGTCGCCCGCTGAGTTTGCAAAATTCTTAAGTATCGACATTCCGCGCTGGAAAAAAATCGCAGTAGAGGCAGAATTAGCCCCTTGAGTCAGCTTAATTCCGCTAAACAACGAGTGAACTTTACCTATGAACACAAATCCTAAAAAACCAAACATTGTCGTTCTAGGCGCGGGAGCCGTTGGTTGCTACTTTGGTGGAATGTTGGCACGCGCGGGGCATCACGTGACGTTGGTGGCTCGTGCCGAGCACGTGGCCGCGATCACTCAGCATGGCCTGCATATGGATTGTCAAAGTTTTCAAGAGTACGTTGCCGTTTCTGCGAGCGTAGATCTTGCCGTGGTGGCTCAGGCGGATTTAATTTTGCTGTGTGTGAAATCGCCCGATACCACCAAGACGATCGAAGCGATTAAACCTTATTTACAAAAGCACACTGCAATTGTGAGCTTGCAAAACGGTGTCGACAATGGTGAGCGCATTTGCGCCGTTGTGAGCAATCCAGTGTTTCCGGCTGTCGTGTATGTAGCGACGATTATGGCGGGGCCTGGTCGTCTCAAGCATCTGGGACGAGGCGAGTTAGCTATTGGGCAGTCACCAGGCAACCACAATGAGGTTGGCGCTGCTGATCAACTGACGGCACTTGCCAAACTGTTGACCGAGGGGGGCGTACCTTGCGTGGTGTCTCCAGACATCCGAAAAGATCAATGGAGCAAGTTTCTAGTGAATTGCAGCTACAACGCCATTTCAGCGATCGGTCAGTTGACCTACGGCAAAATGGTGCAGACCGAAGCGGTGCGTGTGCTGATTAATCAGTTAGCCGACGAGGTTGTGAGTGTGGCGCAGCATCAAGGAATAGCGCTTACGCACCAAGAGGCCCAAAAGGCCAACGACATGATCCCTCAGACGATGCCGGGGCAATTGTCTTCAACGGCGCAAGACCTTGCCCGTAAAAAACCGAGCGAAATTGAATTTTTAAACGGTTTGGTTGTCCGCAAAGGCAAAGAGTACGGTATCGCGACCCCAGCTAACCAAAGCGTGTATGCCTTGGTCAAGATGCTAGAGGATGCTCAGGCGCTGTGTTAAAACCAATAAAAAACTCCTGTGAGACCTTAAATGAATAGCAAACTTATTAGCCAGTTACGCCGTGGCATCGCCTTAGTCATTACGCTGGGTACAGTTTTTGGTGGCGGCCAAGCGGTGGCGCAAAGTGCTGCCGATAAATACCCCGAAAAAGCGATCAAGATTGTTGTGCCGTTTCCGCCCGGTGGCTCGACCGATACCCTTGGACGAGCGATCGCTCAAAAGTTGCAAGAAAAATGGGGACAACCGGTTGTTGTTGAAAACCGGCCCGGTGCGAGCACTTTGATTGGCTCAACAGCGGTGGCGAAAGCCGCGCCTGACGGCTATACCTTAATCGTCTCGGTGAGCAGTCACACCACGAATCCTGCCATGCACTCGAGTATGCCGTTCGATACGCTAAAAGACTTTAAGGCGATTAGCATGCTTGCAAGGGCACCAGTATTGATGGTGGCTAACCCAAATTTCCCAGCAAGTAACATCAAAGAACTGATTGAGCTTGGCAAGGCCGGAAAAATCAAGCTTGATTATGGTTCAGCGGGCGTAGGTACGATGACGCACCTAACCGCTGAACTCATCAAAAAACAGACAGGGCTGGATTTGACGCACATCCTCTACAAGGGCGGTACGCCCGCGATGTTGGACGTGATGTCTGGTCATCTTGCCCTGACCTTCGCGACGCTTGGTCAAGTGCAGCCGCAAATTAAATCGGGCAAGCTTAAAGCGCTTGGGATTTCGTCCGATACGCGTTACGCCTCAGTGTCCGATATTCCGACCTTCAAAGAACAAGGCCTCGATGTGGTGACTGTTGAGTGGTTTGGCTTGCTCGCGCCTGCTGCCACACCACCAGATATCATCGCCAAGCTCAACGCCGAGGTCAAACAGATCATGGCAAACCCAGAACTCGGCGATCGTCTCGCCTCAATTGAACTGGTTAGCTCAACCCCAGAGTTCCTTGAGCAGTTCATTCAAAGCGAAGTGAATCGCTGGAGCCCAGTGATTAAAGAGTTGAATATCAAAACGAATTGACGGCTCGTTTAATCGCAAGAGACTGCGCGGGTGCTGGGAGCAACATCCAAGCACTATGCAAAATATGTCTGACAACAGAGCTGACGGTTTGCCGAGGTGGTTAAGACGTTCGGTGCAACAGTGGAGTAACCCCTAGTGAGCCATGGTTCACCCAACATCCCTCAGGCCGTGCCCCTTGGGAAAGATGTCTCGTATCCAAAGGGCTACGACGCGTCGTTACTGTTTCCGATGCCTCGGTTAGATGCAAGACTCACCCTTGGTCTGACAACTTTGCCTGCCTCAAGCCTTACTTTGCCGGGCGCTTTGCCGTTTCAAGGTTTCGATCTCTGGAACGCCTACGAACTCTCTTGGCTGAATGCAAAAGGCCTGCCTAAGGTCGCGCTATTGCGCCTAAAAGTGCCGTGTACTAGCCCCAATATTGTCGAATCAAAATCTTTAAAACTCTATTTGAATAGTTTTAATCAGACACGTTTTGAAACGGTGCATCACGTGTTTGATCTTTTGCGAAAAGATCTTGCGCTAGCACTGGGCGCCGAACTTGAGCTTGAACTTGTCGGCCCTGACCAATTCGCGAACGAAACAATCACCGAGTTTGCTGGTGTTGATTTAGATAAATTGGATGTCGAGATTGATAGCTATCAGCCTGATGCCGCAATCTTAAAACTCAAGTACGACTCACTGGATCCCAAGCGCGGTAGTATCTCTGAAACCGTTTTTTCAAGATTGCTCAAATCCAACTGCCCAGTCACCGATCAGCCCGACTGGGCCTGCATACAGATCCAATACACAGGTCCAGCGATCGATCATGCGAGCCTCTTAAAATATATCGTTTCATACAGAATGCACAATGGTTTTCATGAGCATTGTGTTGAAAAAATATTTATCGATATCCTCAAGCAGTGCTCGCCTACCACCCTCTCTGTGTATGCGCGCTATACCCGTCGTGGTGGGTTAGACATTAATCCCTGGCGGGCGACTTTTGATGTCAAGCCGCCGACGATAGCGCGCAGCGCGCGCCAATAAGCTGTGTGATCGAGATCACTTGGGCTGTTTGCAGGAAAGGCAGTCGACTTCAACTTTGCAATCGACTATCTTGACCCAGACGTGTTTTTAAAAAAGTGTTTGCACCGCGCCCGTCACTCGATACGCCTCGTCGACCAGCAAGACTTGTCGCCACTTATCAAAAGTGAGGCAGGGGTGTGAAATATCAAACGCAAGCATGTCGCCAACTTCGATGTCAGCACCGGTGGGGATACTCATAAAAGCATGCTGATCCATCATGGCGGTAATCTTCCAGTCGCTTGGCGCGGGTTGAGGCGCCTGACTGATGCCCGGCCGATAGTGCAATGAAGTGATCGGCATCCCAGCGTCAAACGCTGCGTCGCGCTTACCCAGTGCGATAATCGCTCGGTTCGACTCAGGTACCGCTTGAACGTAGGCCCACAATTGCAGGGCGGGTAATAAGCTTCGACCCATGTCGCGCGCAACAGGGTTACTGGCTTGTATGCGCTTTTCGGCGTTGAGATACACACCCACATCGTGCGTTAAATAGCAGCCTGGTCTTAAAATGACCTGCAAAGTTTGGTTGTTAGAGAGGGTTTTATTGCCAAACTCTTCAGCGACAACATCAAACCAGGCAGAGCCCGCGCCACTGAGTATCACCCGCGGCTCTTTAAACTTG
>JARXAG010000102.1 GCA_029866055.1 Burkholderiaceae bacterium | reverse complement strand
TTGAGAGTGAGTGTTTTACGTTCTGGATCCTGCTCAGACATGGTGTCCCATTAAAAAGGCTTGATAACGACCAAGGCCGTTATTGCAACCAGCATCAACACAGGGACTTCGTTGAACCAGCGATAAAAAACATGCGAACGGCGGTTAGCACCTCGCTCGAATTTGCGCAGTATCACACCACAACTGTGATGATACCCAATGACCAAGACGACCAGTACCAGCTTTGCGTGCATCCAGCCACTGTCCGGCCCGAGGCCGATACCATATTGCACATAGAGCCAAAGACCCAGCAGCACTGCGGGGATCGCCAATATAT
Organism: Burkholderiaceae bacterium; assembly: GCA_029866055.1. Classification (GTDB taxonomy): domain Bacteria; phylum Pseudomonadota; class Gammaproteobacteria; order Burkholderiales; family Burkholderiaceae_B; genus Zwartia. The sequence goes on along the minus strand of JARXAG010000102.1, from coordinate 9,627 downwards.
TCGTGAAACGATATAGCCTGCGCGCCATACCAAGCAGCACGGGTTGCACCGCTGGATCGGTTTGCTGAGCCAGATTGACAAAAATTCGCGGCAGGTAAAACAGCCCCGCGAACCAAGAGGCAACAAATACGATATGAAAGGTCTTAATCCAAAGCATCAGTTGCTATCCACGAAGTTGTCCGTTCCCTTGTAATACCCATTTTAAGGTGGTCAGACCTTCAAGGCCGACAGGCCCACGGGCATGCAGGCGGTTGGTTGAAATACCGATCTCGGCGCCTAAGCCATATTCAAAACCATCGGCAAAGCAGGTGGGCAGGTTGACATAGACCGAACTCGAATCAACTTCGCGCTGAAACTGTTGCGCGGCTGCAATCTGTTGCGTCACGATTGAGTCGGTGTGACCTGAACCCCAGCGCTCAATATGCGCGATCGCCTCTTGAATCGAAGCAACAATTCGAATAGCTAAAATTGGGCCTAGGTATTCAGTCGCCCAGTCTTCTTCGGTTGCTAGGGTGGCCTGTGAGACGAGTGTTTGTGTTTGTGCGCAGCCACGCAACTCGACGCCATGCGCAAGCAGGCGTTGGGCTAACGCTGGCAAGCAGGCTGCTGCGACATCCTTGTGCACCAAGAGGGTTTCCATGGCACCGCACACGCCATAGCGATAGGTCTTGGCATTAAACGCAATGTCACCGGCTTGTTTCAAGTCAGCCTGCGCGTCAATATACACATGGCAGTTACCATCCAGATGCTTAATCATTGGCACGCGTGCTTCAGCAGCCAGGCGTTTGATCAGGCTTTTGCCGCCACGCGGAATAATCACATCGATGTGTTCAGTCATGGTGATGAGTTCGCCGACCACCGCTCGATCTGGCGTATCAATCACTTGTACCGCATGCTTGGGTAAGCCCGCCGCACTGAGGCCTTGCTCAACGATTTTTGCTAAGGCTAGATTGGATTGCAAGGCCTCACTGCCACCGCGCAAAATACAGGCATTGCCAGACTTTAAACATAAGGCAGCGGCATCGATCGTGACATTGGGGCGTGATTCATAAATGATGCCAATCACACCCAGTGGCACACGCATTTGGGCCACCTGCATGCCGTTCGGGCGAACGCTTGTTGCGCTCAGGCCTCCAATCGGATCGGGCATCGCTGCGATTTGTCGAAGGCCCTCGATCATCACATCGATCGAGCGCTCAGACAGCGTGAGTCGGTCAAGTAGTGCCGGTTCAAGCTGGCGCGCGCGGGCAGCGTCAACATCGCTTGCGTTTGCCCTTTGCAGTGAGGGGCGTTGGGCCGACAAGGCGTCGGCCATGGCTAAGAGAGCTTGGGCTTTTTGCGCTCCGCTCGCGCGCATCATCACACGCGAGGCGTCTCGAGCCTGGCGTCCGATTTGCAGCATGGTGTTTTGTAAAGTGGTCATCAATGTATAAGCTATCTGAACTGGGCAATGAAGTGACAAAAGACGTAACAGAAGAAGCGACAAAACTCGAAGCGACAAAAGCCGCGCGTGTCAGGCACGCGCACCCGCTGCTGCAACCCGCATCGCCAGTCGGGTCATTTCTTCCCAGGGGTCTTGCAGGCGCCCGGCAACTTGCAAACCTTTAATCAATCGATCAACTTCGTGCGCATGTTGAACCGCCGCTGGCCAGCTGCGTGGCGCAACTCTCGATAAAGCTTGTCGTGCCAAGCTCTCGTGAGCACCAAACATACGTTGCGAGCGTAGCACGGAGGTTAAGTCTTGTCCCGCTGCCTGTGCTTGAGACACGCGCGCAAGCGTTCTGATTTCTTCACCGATTGCCCATAGCACCAAGGGCAGCGCTTCACCTTCGGCTTTTAAACCACCCATCATACGAACAAGCCGCGGTACGTCGCCGACCAGCATGGCATCGCGTAGCCCATAGATGTTGTAGCGTGCGACGTTCATGACCGCTTGTTCAACGGCGTCGGCGGGCAACAGACCTTCGTCAAAGAGTAAGCCAAGTTTTAAGATTTCTTGATGTGCCGCAAGCAAGTTTCCTTCAACCTTGTCGGCCAGCCACTGAAGGGTGGCGGGTTCGGCCCGTTGCTTTTGACGAGCCAGCCGCTGTTCAATCCACTTGGGTAATTGCGCACGTTCGATATTCGCGAGGTCAAGCATCGTACCCGCGGCAAAGAGCGCACTCGCCCACTTGCTGTCTCGTGACGCTTTATCCAAGCGTGGTAACGATACGATGGTCAAGACATCGCCATTGCTAACCCCTTTGCTGCGAGTGGCCAAACTGATCAGCGCGTCGGCACCTTGCTTACCAGGTTTGCCGGTCGGTAGTGAGATTTCAACCAGTTGTTTATCGCCAAACAGCGAGCCGCTTTGCGCTGACACCCCAAGCGCACTCCAGTCACTGCGCGCATCCATTAAAAATGAGGTTCTGTCGAAATATCCAGCCGCTTTTGCCACGGCGCGCAACCCATCGGCCGCCTCGATTGTGAGTAAGGGGTCGTCGCCCATCACGACGTACAGCGCAGACAGCTGCGCGCCGGGGCGCGCGAGCGTTTCTAGCAGGCGTTCGGCGCTCATCGAGGCTTGTTGTTACTCGGGGCTGACGGTCACAGGAGCGGGCGTCAGCGAGGGGTTTTGCCACATGGGTGGAATCGCCGTAGTGGGCGCCGTGACGCGAGCAACGGTTTCTTCTTCTTCTTCGTCTTCGGGCGCTAACTTGGCCAGAGTATCCCAGCGTTGCGTAATATCTGGGGCCGTAATACGACGCAGAATACGCGCCACCATACTGCGCTGCATATCTTTGAATAACGTGGCAGCTTCACCTTCTTTTGCTTGTACGACGCGATCATCGAAGGGCATGCTGCGAATGGCAGAGAGCGTTGTCTCGGGTAAGATCAATTGGTCTTTTGCGGTCACTAAACGAAAGGTCAACTTCAGTGAGAGTTCAAATTCTTCAGGTTTACCTTGCGCGTTGATCGCAACGATGCGCGTACTTTTTTCTTCGCTGAGCTGTTCGAGGCGCGCCTGAGCCAGCTTACGCACTTTGGCGGCCTTGATGCGATCAATCGTGGCCTTGTCGTCTGAGTTTTCGCTTTCGTCGAAATCGCCCGCTCTGACTATCATGTCGCGAGGCTCGATGAGCTTGGTGTTTGGAGAGGTTGCGCGGATGGCGCGACGCAGGTCGGCACCAAATTGCGAGTTTTGCGGGATATTGATCGATAGCGAACTAAAGGGCATCGGCGCTTCGCCTTGCATTCTGAAGCCACAACCGCTTAAAGCCAGACAGGCAATCACTGCCAGGAGTGACAGCAGCCAGGTGCGCCCGTGCAGCAAGCGCGCGCGCACTTTTTGAGGCAGTGGCGTGGCCTTGAGGGCGGTCGTGCTGACTGTCAGGCTGTTCATCTCGCTATTATCCTGTTATCCGACCACGTTGACCAGCTTACCGGGTACCACGATGATCCGCTTCGGGGTTCGGCCTTCAAGATTGCGCAAGACAGCCTCGTGGGCTGCTGCGAGCTGCTCGATGGCCTCTTTGGTTGCTTCGCGTGCAACCGTCAGGCTACCGCGAAGTTTGCCATTCACCTGCAATACCAGCTCAAGTTGATCCGTAACTAAGGCGCTTTCATCGACCGAGGGCCACGCCGCGTCGAGCAAATCGCCATATATTGCAGCATAGCCGAGCTCAGACCAAAGGCTCCAGGTGATGTGTGGCACGACTGGGTAGAGTACGCGTAGTAACACACCCAGAGTCTCAGCGGTCGCTGCACTCGCAAAGCTCGAGTCGCCTAAGCGGGCATCGTCGATGGCGTTGAGCATTTTCATGCAAGCCGACACGACCGTGTTGTATTGAATACGCTGATAATCGTAGTCAGCCTGCTTGAGCAACGAATAGATCTCGAGGCGCAGCTTTTTGATGTCTTGGCTGGCACCTGACCAATCCGTGACGGGTGCTTTTAATCCCTGAGTGAGCAACGCTTGCTTTTGATGGCACAACGCCCACAGGCGGCGCAAAAAGCGGTTTGAGCCTTCAACGCCCGAATCTGACCACTCAAGCGTTTGCTCAGGGGGGCTGGTAAACATGACAAATAGACGCGCCGTATCCGCACCCTGAGTATCGATGAGCGATTGTGGATCAACACCATTGTTTTTGGATTTTGACATCGTGCCCACGCCACCATAGGTGATCGCGCGGCCATCACTTTTAAGCACTGCGCCCGTAATCGAACCCTTGGCGTCAAAGACGTTGTCGACGTCTTCAGGCCAAAAATAGTCAATCGACCCATTGGCATTTTTGGCTGAATAAATATGATTCAGTACCATGCCCTGACAAAGCAACTTGGTAAAGGGTTCAGAAAACTTGACCAAGCCCAAATCCTGCATCACGCGCGTCCAGAAGCGCGCATACAGCAGATGCAGCACAGCGTGCTCAATGCCACCGATGTATTGATCCATCGGCATCCAGTAGTCATTGCGTGCGTCAACCATCGCCTGATCATTGCTAGGCGAGGTGTAGCGCATGAAATACCAAGACGAATCAATAAACGTATCCATCGTGTCGGTTTCACGCCGAGCTGGTTTGCCGCAGCTTGGGCATTGGCAAGATAAAAAAGCTTCGTGTTTAGCCAGAGGGTTGCCACTACCATCGGGGATGAGGTCTTCGGGCAAGATCACTGGCAGGTCTTTTTCGGGCACCGGCACAGCACCACAAGAGTCGCAGTGAATGATCGGGATTGGCGTGCCCCAATACCGTTGGCGTGAAATGCCCCAGTCGCGCAGACGCCACGTGGTTTGCCGCGCGCCGAGTTGCAGGCTTTCGAGCTTGGTGGCGATCGCGTCAAGTGCCTCGGTAAAGCTCAAGCCGTCGTAGACGCCCGAGTTAATTAGGCGACCGGTCTGCTTGTCGGCGTAGGACTCAGACCACACCTTGTCGTTAAACGGTTTATCGCCCGCTTGCACGACTTGTTTGATCGCAAGAGCATATTTGTTGGCAAAGGCAAAATCGCGCTCGTCGTGAGCGGGTACGCCCATCACTGCGCCATCGCCATAACTCATCAGCACATAATTACCGACCCATAAAGGTACGCTCTCGCCTGTAAGGGGATGCGTCACCGTCAGGCCAGTATCCAAGCCTTCTTTTTCGCGCGTCGCAAGTTCGGCCTCGGTGGTGCCGCCTTGTTTGCAATGTTCGATAAACGCTGTCAAGGTCGGGTTGGTTTGTGCAGCATGCACAGCCAAGGGGTGCTCGGGTGCGACGGCACAAAACGTCACGCCCATGATGGTGTCGGGGCGGGTCGTAAACACATGCATTTTGCCGTCTTGTATCAAGGCGCCTGAAGCATCTTTGATCGAATGCAAAAACGCAAAACGTACGCCTTCGCTTCTGCCGATCCAGTTCTCTTGCATGGCGCGCACGCGATCCGGCCAGCCCTCTAGGCCATGCTGTGTTTGTTCAAGCAGTTCAGCGGCGTAATCGGTAATACGCAGGTAATAGCCTGGGATCTCGCGTTTTTCAACCGGTGCGCCCGAGCGCCAGCCACGTCCGTCAATGACCTGTTCATTGGCCAACACGGTCTTGTCGACTGGATCCCAGTTCACCACTTGTGTCTTACGGTAAGCGATGCCTTTTTCAAGCATCTTTAAAAACAGCCATTGATTCCATTTGTAATAGCTCGGGTCGCAGGCGCACATCTCGCGCGACCAGTCGATGGCCAAGCCCATCGCCTTCATCTGCTTTTTCATGTACGCAATGTTGTCGTACGTCCATTTAGCAGGTGGGACATTTGATTTGATCGCGGCGTTTTCGGCGGGCATACCAAACGCATCCCAACCCATGGGCATTAGTACGTTGTAACCACGCATGCGTAATTGACGCGTCATCATGTCGTTGATGGTGTAGTTACGCACATGCCCCATGTGCAGCTTACCGCTTGGGTAGGGCAGCATTGAACAGGCATAAAACTTTGGCTTGGGCAGGCCTGCGGCGTTGGTCGCACCTTCAGTGACGCGATAGGCGTCACGGGCATCCCAGTTAGCGTGGGCCGCTTGTTCGACTGCGGTGGGCTGATAGCGTTCGAGCATGGATAAAGCCATAAAAAAGGTCAGGGTGCAGCAAGCGCCCAGTTAGCCTCTCATTATAGAGCGGCGGCTGATTTCGAGTGGCCGAAAAACAAAAAGCCCCAATGACGGGGCTTTCAGGACGCGACGAACAAAGCCAACCAATTACTTGAGCTTAGTCTCTTTGTAATCGACATGCTTGCGAGCGACGGGATCAAATTTCTTGATCAACATCTTTTCAGGCATGTTGCGTTTGTTTTTGGTCGTTGTATAAAAATGACCAGTGCCGGCGGTCGACTCGAGCTTAATTTTTTCGCGGGTACCTTTTGCCATGTTGGGCTCCTTTAAGCGACTTCGCCGCGCGCACGCAAATCAACCAACACAGCATCAATGCCGAGTTTGTCGATGGTACGGATAGCGTTAGTGGTTACGCGTAAGCGAATCCAGCGGTTTTCGCTTTCAACCCAAAAGCGACGTGACTGCAGATTGGGCAGAAAACGACGTTTGGTTTTGTTGTTTGCGTGTGAAACATTGTTGCCCACCATGGGGGCTTTTCCGGTCACTTGGCATACACGTGCCATGGGCTACACCTATTATTTGTTCAAAGATTCGCATCAAGTCTGACATTCTAATACGAAAAAGGGTTTTTGATCAAGCCCCTAGGCGCGGCGGGCGGTTCGGCCAAGTAAAAAGGCTAGGGTGGTGCAGCTGCCCATGATCCAAGCCAGGGGGGTCGGGCCGACGGTGTCCCACAGGCTGACCGTCAGACCGGCCAGTGCCCCGCAAGACATCGTCATCGTGCCCATCATGGCCGAGGCAGAGCCTAGTTGGCGCCCCTGGTCTGACAGCGCCATGGCGGCAGAGTTTGGTCCAACGAAACCTTGCGTAAACATGAAGCACATCATGCACAGCATAATCAGCGGCATGGTCATCCAGCCCAGCAAGGTCAAGGCCAAGGCGCTCAGGCCGGCTGTCATCATGGCTAGCAGAGCCCAGGGCAGCAGTTTTTCGGGGCGGTGCTGTCTAAGCAGGCGTGCGCTGACCTGTGAACCCACAATCAGGGCCAGAGCGTTTAGCCCAAAAATCAAACCATAAGATTGCGGCGACACGCCGAAGTGCTCAATAAACAGGCGGGGCGAGACCACAATGTAGGCAAACATGGTGGCCGATCCCATTCCTCCGGAGAGCGCAAAGGCGACAAAGCGCCGGTGGGTGACTAGGCCCAAGTAGGTTCGAAAAATATGACCCCAGCTTAAGGCGACTTGTTTGTCGGGCGGTAGGCTTTCGACCATGATGCGCGAGACGGCAATGAGTAGTGCGACGCCTGCAAAGGTGATGAGAGCAAAAATGCCGCGCCAACCGGTTAACGCGAGCACCTGACTACCCACCAAGGGCGCCAGAATCGGGGCGATCCCCATCACTAACATCAACATTGACAGGGCGCGCGCTGCCTCTTGAGTGCTGTAATGATCTCGCACCACCGCGCGCGAGATCACCATGCCCGCGGCTCCACCCATGGCTTGAATGACACGGCAGATTGTTAAGAATTCGACTGTCGGGGCGAGCGCACAACCCGCCGACGCAAGAATATAGACGAGTAGTGCGCCATACAAGGGTGGTTTACGACCGAAACGATCGGCCAGGGGGCCGTAAATCAGTTGCGCCCCGGCCATACCAATTAAATAGGCTGCCAGCGTGCGCTCGACTTGGCTGCTAGTCGCGCCAAGGCTGGTCGCCATGTCCGGAAATGCTGGCAGGTACATATCGATTGACACGGGCCCGATTGCGGTCAGGGCGCCCATCAACAACAGCCAACCGGGTAGGCCCATGGCAGTTAATCTGGCAGACATAAAGAACTCTTTTGAAACAAATCTTGAGGGTCAGCTCAGGGCTGCTAAGGCAGGGGTGCTAGCGCAAGCTTGGACATGAGCGTCGGGTACTCGCGCAGGCTTCGTGTTCAGTTGCCTAAGGCCTAGCCTCAGGCTCTAGGCAAGCGCGACAGCAGGCTCAAGATTGCGAACCGCCTGAGCGGCAATTTCAAACGAGTGCAAGCGCGCCTTGTGATCAAAAATTTGACCCGCAATCATTAGCTCGTTAGCCCCCGTTTGCTCGATCAGGCGTTCGAGGCCGCGTTGCACAGTTTCAAGTGAACCCACCACCGAACAGGCCAACGATTCATTGACTGAAGCCTTCTCGTGCGGTGTCCAAAATGTGTCGATGTCGTCAATCGGGGGCGGCAACTGGCCGCGAGTATTGCGACGCATGCGGGTGGCGTTTTGTTGGTGACTTGTAAACAAGTACTGTGCCTGCTCGTCTGTGTCAGCGGCGACCACGTTAACCCCCACCATGGCGTGCGACTTGGCGAGTTGAGTCGAAGGTTTGAACAGGCTTTTATAGGCTTGCATCGCCTGCAACAAGTAATCAGGGGCAAAGTGCGAAGCAAAGGCGTAAGGTAGGCCAAAGTGCGCGGCAAGTTGAGCGCCGTACATGCTTGAGCCCAAAATCCAGATTGGTACGTGCAAACCGGCGCCAGGGATGGCTTTTACCGCTTGGCCTGGCTGGATATCATCGAAATAATGTTGTAGCTCTTGCACGTCTTGCGGAAACTGATCAGAGTTGCCCAAGAGATCGCGTCGCAAAGCACGGGCTGTCAGTTGGTCGGTGCCAGGCGCACGGCCCAGCCCCAAATCGATACGGTCCGGAAACAGAGCCGCGAGCGTACCGAATTGTTCGGCAATGACGAGTGGTGCATGGTTAGGCAGCATGACCCCGCCCGAACCGACGCGAATGGTTTTTGTCCCCGCCGCGACATAGCCGATGATCACGGCAGTTGCCGAACTCGCGTTTCCGATCATGTTGTGATGTTCGGCCAGCCAATATCGTGTGTAACCCCAACGCTCGGCATGTTGAGCCAGGTCGCGCGAGTTATGTAACGCATCCGAGGCAGTAAAGCCCTGCGGGATTGGCGAAAGATCCAGAATCGAATATGGAATGCTCATCGTTTTCTCTTGGTAATATCGGCGGGTTATGCTTGTGACCACTTAACGTGCACTTATACAATCTTGGCAAATCATAAACCTATTAGGAGCGCAACATGCGTGAAGTCTGGATAACCGGGGCTGCCCGTACTGCAATTGGTGATTTTGGCGGTGGTTTAAAGGATGTTGCCCCCATCGATCTGGGGGCAACGGTGGTGAAGGCGGTGTTGCAACGCTCGGGTGTTGACGGCTCGCAAGTCGGGCATCTGGCCTTTGGCCACGTGATTCACACAGAGCCACGCGATATGTACTTGTCGCGGGTGGTGGCCATTAATGGCGGTCTGCCCCAAAGTTCTGCAGCGTTTAACGTCAATCGCTTGTGCGGCTCGGGTTTGCAGGCAATCGTATCTAGCGCTCAGTCGATTTTGCTCGGTGACACTGAGATGGCGATTGGTGGCGGTGCCGAGTCGATGAGCCGTGCCGGCTACTTGTCGCAAACTCAGCGTTTTGGCGCCCGTATGGGCGATTCGGTAGTGCTTGACATGATGACGGGCGCCTTACACGACCCGTTTGGTCGGATGCACATGGGCGTCACGGCCGAAAACGTTGCTAACC
>JARXAG010000069.1 GCA_029866055.1 Burkholderiaceae bacterium | reverse complement strand
TTAAAAAACTTCGTCGTCGTTCGTGCAGAACATGGTGTAATGGCACGGGGATGGTACCCAATTGTATTTTGGCGGGTGGGGGTACGGTGGGGTGTCGGTTGGCTGAAATCGACAAGGGGTGGGGTGTGGCTTGTGAGTTCTATGGAATACGATATGGGATACTTTGATTTGGAGTCTCACAGGGTACAAGCCTTGGAGAACCCATTCGGCCCCAAAGTGTTAACTATGTGACCGGTACGATATGTAAACCATGTGTTCGGTACATACCTTGACTTCATGGCGGAGCGGACGGGACTCGAACCCGCGACCCCCGGCGTGACAGGCCGGTATTCTAACCAACTGAACTACCGCTCCGCAGCGATAAACTACCAAAAAACTGGCGTCCCCAAGGGGATTCGAACCCCTGTACTCACCGTGAAAGGGTGATGTCCTAGGCCTCTAGACGATGGGGACTAGATTTACTGCGTTCTTCGCGTTGACTGGTGGAGGTAAGCGGGATCGAACCGCTGACCTCTTGCATGCCATGCAAGCGCTCTCCCAGCTGAGCTATACCCCCAAAAAACTAAAGCCAGAATGTTTAAAAACTCAAATAACTAGCTTTTTACTGATCTGACTTCGATCTTGGCACTGAGAAGAAAGCACACAGTGTGTCTACAGCGAAGAAGCGAGATTATGCCTAATTTTTGGCTCTTATGCAAGTCGAGTTGCCTGTTTTGCCCAAGCGGTTTAATCACGATGAGCAACCACTGGCCGTCAGCCGCTCTAAACCCTCAAGACTCAATCGCCGATTTCAGCGCGAAACGGCGAATGCAGGCCTTCCATATAGCGTTCAATGCCCGTGCGCTCTTGCTCTAAGAAGCGTTCGACGGCGTCGGCGAAGGCTGGGTGCGCCAGCCAGTGGGCCGACTGGGTCTGCACGGGTTCAAAGCCGCGGGCGAGTTTGTGTTCGCCTTGGGCGCCACCCTCGATGACTGCGATATCGTTTTTGAGCGCCCATTCAAGCGGTGTGTAGTACGCCAATTCAAAGTGCAAGCAATCAACGTGTTGTAGGGCGCCCCAATAGCGCCCGTACAGCCTGCGTTGACCGTTGGTGGTGTCAAGCCATAGCAAAGAGGCGGCGATGGCTTGCTCGTCTTGATAGGCCAGCGCAATCACGCAATGCTCAGAGAGCGTCGCACCTACCGCGTCGAAGAAGGCGGGGGTCAGGTAGGGCGGGTTGCCGCGCTGATGATAGGTATTGGCATAGCAGCGATAAAAAATATCCCAATGTTCAGGGGTCAGTTCGGCACCGGTGAACACCTGGGTTGTGACGCCAGCCTCTTTAACCTTACGTCGCTCAGCACGGATTTTTTTTCGTTTTGGTTGTGTTAACGATGCGAGAAAGGTGTCAAAGTCTGCCCACCCGCGGTTAAACCAGTGAAACTGTGTGTGCTTGCGTGGCATGCAGCCCGCGGCACAGAGTGCGGCCGTGTCAGCCTCGTTGGTGTAAAGCACGTGTAACGACGATAGCTTGCTTGCTGTTGCCCATTGCAGCAAGGCTTGAGCGGCGGCTGGGCGATGCGCATCACTGGTGAGCAGGCGTGGCCCTGGCACCGGGGTAAAGGGCACTGCTGCAAGCCATTTTGGGTAGTACTGTAGGCCGTGACGTTGATACGCATCTGCCCAAGCCCAGTCAAACACGAATTCACCGTAAGAATGGCCTTTGGCATATAAGGGCACTGCCGCTACCAACGTGGCTGTTGTGGGGTCAACCGTGGTAGCGCCGTGGGTATCCCACAGCAGCAAGTGTTGCGGGTTCCAACCGGTATCGGTTGCGACGCTGCCAGACGATTCAAACGCTTGTAAAAATGCATGCTGACACAAGACTGACCCACCAGATTGCGTGACCAGTGCATTCCATAACGAAGGTTCGATCTCATCGATGCGGTCGATGATTTGCAGATGTAGTGGCGTCATTGAGCGGACCGCTTATCGCGACGATAGAAGGCGCCGAGCAAGACCAATCCTACTAATAACAAAACGGGTAGATTACCCATTGAGCTGTAAGGAGTGAGCCCGCGTTGACCCTGGACACTGAGATCTAACACTGCAGCGCGATGGGGCGGCAAGCTCGCGAGGGTGTTACCTTGCTGGTCGATAGCACCCGTCATACCAGTGTTTGTGGCGCGAAGCATGGGGCGTGAGGTTTCAAGCGAGCGCATGCGCGCCATCTGCCAGTGTTGCCTTAGAGCCCACGACTCACCAAACCAACCTAGGTTGCTGAAGTTCGCCAAGATGGTTGCGCCTTGTTGTGCGCCCGCCAAACTACCTACGTCAAGCGCTGAGAGAAGCTCTTCTCCAAAGACGTCTTCGTAGCAAATGTTGGGTGCGATGTATTGATCATCCACCGCAAAGGGTAGTTGATGAGCCGAGCCCCGATTGAAATCGCCCATCGGTATGGCTAAGAGATTCACGAACCAACGAAACCCCCAGGGTACGAACTCACCGAACGGCACAAGGTGTTGTTTGTCGTACCGCATTGCGGTGTGACCGCTTGTCAGGGCTTCAAGGGGTGTGGTGCGGTCGATGCCAATCACGCTATTGGTGTACGTGCTTGTCGCGCGATCAAACAGTGCTGCGCCCATCATGAGGGTGCTCTGTTGTTCAGCAGCTAACGCTCGCCAGGCGTTCCAGACGGTTGGGCTCAGTTGATGTTGAAAAACAGCTAACGCGGTTTCTGGCAATAAAATCAACTGAGGCGACGGCACGCCCGGGGGGGTAGGCGAGGCCGCAAGTTTAAGGTGTGTTGCAATCGTGTTTTGGATATGACTGGGTGTGAATTTGATATCTTGTTCAATATCGCCCTGCACGAGCCGCACCGCCAGCGGTTGCCCGTGATTGATCGTCCATGTGTATTGCTTCAGCCCCCAGCCACTGAGGGCTGCGGCAAGTACGAGCAGACCGACCAAGGCGTTTTTGGGTTGATGAGTGGGTGTGTTCTGTGCCGAATGTACGATTGCAGCAAGCGCCGCTGCGGCAAATGCCGCGACAAATGTGACCCCATAGACGCCCAGCACGGGTGCCCAGCCAGCAAGCCAGCTATCAATGTGAGCGTAGCCACTATTGAGCCAGCCAAATCCGGTGAACAGTGTGCCGCGTAGCCATTCACAGAGCGTCCAAGCGGCGGCCCACACTAAGGCTGCCACGATGAGCTTCGCCGGCGTTTGCGTGGCGCTCGAGCGCTGAGGTGTGCAGATTTTGTGAGCGATTGCTGCGGCAAATGAGGCATAGAGCGCTAAAAAGGCGCTGAGTGCCGTGAGCGCCAAGATGGCCAAAGGCAGTGGCATCAGCCCGTAGGTGTGCATGCTGATCGTTAGCCAATACAGCCCAACAACAAAATGCGCTAAAGCAAATAACCAAGCCCGACGCGCCGCCATCAATGCATTGGGAGCCCGCCACACACAATGCACTAGCCAGGCCATTGTGATGAGCTCAAGCGGGCTAAGTGCCCACCCGGGTAGGGGGTCTGGCGCAAAACTTAAGGCGTGCACCGCACCCGCAAGCAGCAAGCTAAGTGCCAAGCGCCAGGTCACCCACCACGCTTGCACGTTCTAGTCGACCTTAGCAGGCGTCGTGTTGTCGTTGAGTAGACGTCGTTTGACGCGCAACCACAGCGCACGTCTCGAGTCAGCTCTCATGACCTCAACGCGCAGATCTTTGTGTAGACAAAAATCACCGCGATGCGGGATTCGACCGAGTGCGTGTGCCAACCAGCCGCCGACCGTGTCATAGTCGCCGTCAGGTAGATTGGTGTTCAGTGCAGTGTTAAAGGCTTGGATCTCGGTTGTGGCTAAGACTCGCCAGGCTTGCGCACCGTCTGAGAAAATCGTTTGTTCGCCGGCGACATCGTACTCGTCTTCGATTTCTCCGACGATTTGCTCGAGTATGTCTTCGAGTGTGACCAAACCCGTGATGCCGCCGTGTTCATCGATGACCACGGCAATATGGTTACGCTTGCTGCGAAACTCTTGCAACAACACGTTCAAACGTTTGGTTTCTGGGATAAAGACTGCGGGTCGAACGAGATCGCGCAGGGTGAGTGATGGATCAATCAAATGGCGCAGCAAATCTTTGGTCATGGCAATGCCGATGATGTTGTCGCGCGACTCTTCAAACACCGGAAAACGCGAGTGTGCGGTTTCGATAATGTCGGGTAATAAATCGGCGATCGACTCGCTGACATCTAGCAAATCCATCCGAGCACGCGGCACCATTACATCCATGACTGTTTGCTCAGAGACAGCGAGCGCACCCTTGAGCATCGAGTATGAATCAGAGTCAATCAGGTTGCGGGCGCGCGCTGCGTCAAGCACAGTCATGATGCCTTCGCGGTCTTCGGGTTCGCGTCGCACAAGCGACAGCAGGCGATCAATTAAGCGGGGGGGCGAGGCTTTGGCTGAGTCGGTTGTGCTCTCAGCAGCAGGATAGGGATCTGACATTGTCCAAAGACGGAGTGATGGGGCGTCTAGGATAACCTGAAAGCGCTGTCACACAAGCACCACTTTGGCGCAACTTAGTAGATTAAGGGAGCAGATAGGGGTCGTGAATCCCCATTTGCGCCAAAATCTTTGTTTCTAAGGATTCCATATGTTTAGCTTCGCGGGCTTTGAGGTGATCGTAGCCTAGCGCGTGCAAGGTGCCATGCAGTGTTAGATGAGCAGCGTGTGCTAAAAATTTTTTGCCTTGCTCTTTGGCCTCACGTTGCAAGACTGGTACGCAGATCACAATGTCGCCACTGAGAGTGCCATCAGGCTGTTGGCCATAAGCAAAGGTCAACACGTTGGTGGCGTAATCGCTTTTGCGGTAGGCATGATTCAAACTTTGCGCTTCAGGTAGGCCCACCAAGCGAACACTCAAGGACGCGCCGCGAAAGGAGTGTTGCAGATCGGTGTGTGCGACGTCGAGCGCGCGTTGGACCCAAGCGCGCAAACGCCAGCGCGGCAGCCTTGGCTCAGCCTTGGCATACTGCACCACCAAAGAGAGCTCAGGCTTTTGTTTGCTCGTCTTGTTCATAGGCGTCAACGATTCTGGCAACCAAGGGGTGTCGCACCACATCACGACTCGTGAAGTGCGTGACGGCAATCCCCTTGACGTCTTTCAGCACCTTGACCGCGTGGGCAAGACCGCTTTTATGCCCTTTGGGTAGATCAACCTGCGAGGGGTCGCCCGTAATCACTGCCTTGCTGCCAAAGCCAATACGGGTCAGAAACATTTTCATTTGTTCAGGCGTGGTGTTTTGCGCTTCGTCCAAAATCACAAAGGCGTGATTTAACGTGCGACCACGCATATACGCTAGCGGCGCGATTTCGATTGTTTGTTTTTCAAACAAGCGTTGGACGCGTTCGGCACCCATCAAGTCGTAGAGGGCGTCGTACAGAGGTCGCAGGTAGGGATCCACTTTTTGAGCGAGATCGCCGGGCAAAAAACCTAAACGTTCGCCGGCTTCAACGGCTGGTCGCGTAAGAATCAAGCGCTGCACGGTTTCTCGCTCAAGGGCGTCGACTGCGCACGCTACGGCAAGCCAAGTTTTGCCGGTGCCTGCCGGGCCCACACCAAAGGTGATGTCGTGCTTCAGGATGTTATTGAGGTAATCACGCTGGCGCGGTGTGCGGGGCCGTAAATCACTACGACGCGTACGTAAGGCAATCGTGCCGCTTTCGTCATCAAGCGGTGGAAACTCGCTTGGATCAAACTCTTGTTTAGCGGTATTGGGTAAACGACCTACACCAATTTCAACCAGGCCTAATTGGATATCATCGACCGAGATCTGGTGCTTGGCGGCGCGTTGATGCAGCGCAAACAGCATCGTGCTGGCAGCCTCTGCATGTGCACCATACATCGTGATTTTGTTGGCTTGGCGTTTGAGCTCAAGATCTAAGCCATCAGCAAGTTGGCGCAAGTTTTCGTCAAGCGGGCCACACAAATTCGCAAGCTGCTGATTGCTGCCGTCGAGGTTGAGTTTGACGGGGTGAGGGCGTGCGCGCGAAGACGTTTTTACCGTGGCGCGCGTCATTCCGAAGCACCGTCGCTCGTGACAACACGGCCCCTGAAGGTATTGGCCATGGCGTCGGTGATCACAACGTCAATCATTTGCCCGATCAGGCGCGGATGCCCAGCAAAATTCACGATACGGTTATTGTCAGTGCGGGCGCTGAGTTCGTTGGTATCTCGGGCTGAAGTGCCCTCAACTAACACGCGTTGGGTTGAGCCAACCATGCTGCGGGCAATGACATTGGCCTGCTCATTAATCTTGGCTTGGAGACGCTGCAGGCGTTGTAATTTGACGGCCTGCGGTGTGTCGTCGACTAGGTCGGATGCGGGCGTGCCCGGGCGGCGCGAGTAAA
This sequence comes from Burkholderiaceae bacterium, assembly GCA_029866055.1. GTDB lineage: Bacteria > Pseudomonadota > Gammaproteobacteria > Burkholderiales > Burkholderiaceae_B > Zwartia. The sequence goes on along the minus strand of JARXAG010000069.1, from coordinate 27,611 downwards.
CAAATGAAAATGAAGTGTCAAAACCGACGTCGTCGATGAGCTTCATGGTTTTTTCAAAGTCTTCTTCGGTTTCGCCCGGAAATCCAACGATAAAGTCAGACGACAGGGTCAAGCCGGGGCGCGCGGCACGTAATTTTCGAACCACTGACTTGAACTCAATCGCAGTGTAGCCACGCTTCATGGCCGCCAATACGCGATCACTGCCCGCCTGCACCGGCAGGTGCAAAAACGATACTAGTTTAGGCAGTCGCGCGTAGACTTCGGTCATGCGGGTGGTCATTTCTTTTGGGTGCGAGGTGGTGTAGCGAATACGTTCGATGCCAGGGATGTCGTGAACGTATTCAAGCAAGGTGGCAAAATCAGCGATCTCTGCTGAATGCGTGTGATCAAGGCCATCAAGCGTTTTGTTGCCGCCAGCACTGCCGGTGTGTCCGCCCATTTTGCCGCGATACGCATTCACGTTTTGGCCAAGCAGGGTCACTTCTTTGACGCCCTGATCAGCCAGATCGGCGACCTCAGTTAAGACGTCTTCGAAGGGGCGCGAGATCTCTTCGCCACGGGTATAGGGTACGACACAGAAGCTGCAATATTTACTGCAGCCTTCCATGATGGATACAAAGGCTGAGGCACCCTCAACACGTGGGGGCGGCATGGCGTCAAATTTCTCGATTTCAGGAAAACTGATATCGACTTGCGAACGCCCTTCGGATTTACGCCGCGCAATGAGATCGGGCAAGCGGTGCAATGTTTGCGGGCCAAAGACAACATCGACGTAGGGCGCGCGGTCAACAATCGCCGAGCCTTCTTGACTGGCGACACAGCCGCCCACGCCAATGACTAGGTTTGGATTCAGCGTTTTGAGGTGCTTGATCCGGCCAAGATCTGAAAAGACTTTTTCTTGAGCCTTTTCACGAACCGAACAGGTATTAAACAAAATGATGTCGGCGTCATCGGCGGTTTTTGTCAGAACCGCACCATGCTCTTGCCCAAGCACATCGAGCATTTTGGCAGAGTCGTATTCATTCATCTGGCAACCAAAGGTGCGGATGAAGACTTTTTTGGGATCGGAATTTGTGTCAGCGACCGCTGAAGTATCAGGATTTTGCATGAGGGCGCCGGTGCGGGTGTTGATCCCGTGGGCTAAGAAGATAAAACGCTAGTGTAACGCTGATGTAGACGACTTATTCCTCGTAGACCTCGTCGGCCTGCTCTGCTTTTTTGACGGGTTTAATCAGGTCTTCGCGTTTAATGCCTAGCCACATGGCGATGGCAGCTGCCACAAATACCGATGAATAAATACCAAACCAGATGCCAATAGTCAGTGCGAGGGCGAAGTAGTGCAGGGTTGGGCCACCAAACAGCAGCATGGCCATCACCATCATTTGCGTGCTGCCGTGGGTGATGATGGTACGTGAAATGGTTTGTGTAATCGCGCCGTCAATGACTTCGGCTACCGACATATTGCGTTCTTTGCGAAAGTTTTCACGGATTCGGTCCATGATCACCACCGACTCGTTCACCGAGTAGCCCAGCACGGCCAACACGCCGGCTAACACCGACAGTGAAAACTCCCAGCCAAAAAAGGCGAAAAATCCCAAAATAATGACGACGTCGTGTAGGTTTGCTAAGACCCCAGCCACCGCGAATTTCCATTCAAAGCGAATGGCCAGATACAGGACAATACCAATGATCACAAACAGCAAAGCAAGCAAGCCATTTTCAACGAGCTCGCGTCCGACCTGAGGCCCGACGAATTCAACGCGACGCAACTCGACGGTTGCATCCGCGGCCTTGAGCGCTTTCATCACAGTTTCGCTTTGTGTCGCCGAGCTTTGCCCCGGGGCAAGAGGTAAGCGGATCATTAGGTCGCGCGAGGTACCAAAGTTTTGTACTTGAAAGTCGGTGTAGCCCAGCCCGGATACAACCGTACGCACCTGTTCAATCGGCGCAGCTTGGGTGTAGTTGATCTCCATCACGGTGCCGCCGGTGAATTCGATCGACAAGTGAAAGCCGCGCGTGACGATAAAGAAAACCGCAAGAATGAACGTGATAAAGCTGATCGCGTTCAAGATCAACGCGTGGCGCATAAAGGGGATGGTGCGACCGATTTTAAATAATTCCATGATCTTTTAGGTACTAAGCAATTGCCGGCGGCGCGGTGACGCCTCCGAGCGTGAAGTGCAGTGTTGAGTTCAGTCTTTGGGTTTCCAGACCGTACCGATCGAAATAGATTGCAGTTTCTTTTGGCGCCCGTACCAAAGATTTGCCAGGGCACGCACACCTACGACCGAGGTAAACATCGAGGTCAAGATCCCTAGGCAATGCACCACAGCAAAGCCGCGCACCGGACCAGAGCCGAACACCAAGAGAGCGACACCCACAATTAACGTGGTGAGGTTTGAGTCAAGAATCGTGCTCCAGGCGCGATCAAAGCCTAAGGCGATTGCCTGTTGAGGCGCTTCGCCATTACGCAGTTCTTCGCGAATGCGTTCATTGATCAACACGTTGGAATCAATCGCCATCCCGAGTGTCAGGGCAATCGCAGCGATACCTGGCAGGGTGAGGGTTGCCTGCAACATGGACAAGACCGCGAGCAGCATCAAGACGTTCAGTGCCAGGCCAATGGAGGAAAACATTCCAAACAGGTGATAGTAGATCAGCATAAAAACTGCGATCGCCAAAAAACCATAGAGCGTTGAATTAAAGCCCTTAGAGATATTTTCGGCACCCAAGCTTGGGCCGATCGTGCGCTCTTCGATGATTTCCATGGGGGCGGCAAGCGAGCCCGCGCGCAGCAGCAGGGCGGTATCAGCCGCTTCTTCGGCAGACATACTGCCCGAGATTTGTACTTGGCCGCCTGGGATTTCGCCTCGGATGACCGGAGCGGTTACGATCTCGCCACGGCCTTTTTCAAACAGCAAAATTGCCATGCGTTTGCCAACGTTGTCGCGCGTAACGTCGCGAAAAATACGTGCGCCCTTTGAATCAAGCGTGAGGTGCACGGCAGCTTGTTGCGACTGATTGTCGCGCCCAGCTTGCGCATCTTGCAGATTTTCGCCAGTCAACACGACCTGGCGACGCAACAACAAGGGGCGACCATCGCGATCTAGATAGCGCTCGAGGCCAAACGGCACGGTGCCCGCAGCTAAAGCACTTTGCGCGGCCGGTGAGTCGTCAACCATGCGAATTTCGAGTGTGGCGGTACGACCCAAAATGTCTTTGGCCTTAGCCACATCTTGTACGCCTGGCAGCTGCACTACGATACGATCAGCGCCTTGTTGCTGAATCACGGGTTCTGCGACGCCTAGCTCATTGATGCGATTGTGCAGGGTGGTGATGTTTTGTTTGAGCGCATTTGCCTGCACTGCAGTGATGGCTGTTTGGCTAAGGGTGGCGACGATTTGTAGGCGAGTGCCATCTGCGCGTTCAACCATTTGCAGATCGGGGTTGCGCGTGCGCAGAGTGCTAATGGCGCGGTCGCGATTGGCCGCGCTCGAAAACGACAGCACGACCGACATGGCGCTGCGTTCGATGCCGCTATTCTCAATTTTTTGGTCACGCAGTGCTGAGCGTAGATCGGTCACAAGCGAGTCGTAGCGGGCGGTGAGTGCACCTTGCATGTCAACTTGCAGTAAGAAGTGAACGCCGCCACGCAGATCAAGCCCTAAGTACATGGGGTGGGCACCGATGGCGCTCAGCCAGCTGGGCGAGGCCGGCAGCAGGTTTAATGCCACGGTATAAGTTGGCTCGGCAGGGTTTGGATTTAGCGCTTTTTCGATGGTGTCGCGTGCCAGAATTTGCTGGTCTGTATTCGCGAAACGTACGCGAACCGTGCCAACTGGGCCATTTTGTTCAAAGGTGGCGCCGGTACTGGCCACGCCGGCTTTTTTCAAGATGTCTTGGGCGCGATCAAGCATGCCCGCATCAAGTTTGAGAGTCGATTTTGCACTTGAGATCTGTACAGCAGGAGACTCGCCGTACAGATTAGGCAGTGTATAGAGCAGGCCGATCACAACCGCGACCAGCACCGTCAGGTATTTCCAAATAGGGTAGCGGTTCATTGCCGACGGGGATCAATAAGAGTGTGACCCCGGCGCGACATGCGACGGGGTGTTCAAGCAAAGCCTTACAGCGCTTTGATTGTTCCTTTGGGTAGCACTGTCGCAACAGACGCTTTTTGCATCACGACCTCAACGGGCGTTGTGCCGTGCTCAGAGATCTCGATGGTGACGTAACTGTCACTGACTTTGCTGATCTTGCCAAGTAAACCGCCGGCACAAATGACTTCATCGCCTTTGGCTAACGCAGCGATCAGAGCTTTGTGTTCTTTTTGACGTTTCATTTGTGGACGAATCATCAAAAAGTAGAGCACCACGAACATCAAAACGATTGGGGCCATGCCCATTAACGAACTGGCAGTATCGGCGGCTTGGGCCAGCACGAGGCTGGAAATTGCTTGAGCAGACATTAAGGTCTCCTTTGGGTAAATGTGAAACGCTGGCTATTGTACCGATTTGGTGGCGCGATCTCTTGCAAACTGGGCTTGCCAAGCCTGAAAGGTGCCATTCTCTATGGCTTCTCGCATTTCAGCCATGATTGTCAGATAAAAATGAAGGTTATGGACAGTATTTAGACGCGAACCGGTGATTTCGTTCGATTTTTGCAGATGATGCAGGTAAGACAGCGAAAAAGTCTTGCAGGTGTGGCAACTGCAGCTCGGGTCAAGCGGCAAAATATTGTCGCGGTATTGGGCGTTACGGATCTTGACGTCGCCAAAGCGTGTAAAGAGCCAGCCATTGCGCGCGTTGCGGGTGGGCATCACGCAGTCGAACATATCGATGCCTTGGGCAACCCCTTGGACAAGGTCTTCGGGGGTACCGACTCCCATTAAGTAACGTGGGGCGTTGGCCGGCAGACGCGGAGCCACGTGGGCGAGGATTCGCATCATGTCTTCTTTTGGCTCACCGACTGATAGCCCTCCAATCGCATAGCCATGAAAGCCAATGTCTTCTAAGCCCGCCAAGGATTCGTCGCGGAGAGTTTCGAACATTCCACCTTGAACAATTCCAAACAGCGCGTTCGGGTTATTCAGCGCATCAAAGCTTTCGCGCGACCGTCTGGCCCAACGCAACGACATGCGCATCGACACGGCCGCTTCTTCAGGTGTGGCGGGGCGATCGTTGATCATGTAAGGCGTGCACTCATCGAATACCATGGCGATATCTGAATTCAGTTCGGTTTGAATGCGCATTGATTCTTCTGGCGTCAAAAACAGTCGCGCGCCATCGATTGGTGAAGCAAATTTGACGCCCTCTTCGGTAATTTTGCGCATACCTTGCAGGCTAAACACCTGAAAACCACCCGAGTCGGTTAACAGTGGTTTGTGCCATTGCATGAAGCCGTGCAAGCCGTCATGTTTGGCAATCACTTCAGTGCCAGGGCGCAACCACAGGTGAAAGGTGTTACCGAGCACGATTTGCGAGCCCACTTCAGAGAGTTCGTGCGGCATCATGGCTTTGACCGTGCCATAGGTGCCAACAGGCATAAAGATAGGGGTCTCGACCACGCCGTGATTCAGCGTCATTCGCCCACGTCGCGCGAGGCCATCGGTAGCAAGCAGTTCGAAGCTCAGGCCGGCTTGAGGGTTTGGGGCTGACTCGTTGGCCTGAGAGTTGATACTAGAGGTCGTCACAATTTCGGATTCCGTTCAAGAAACATGGCGTCGCCATAACTAAAGAAGCGATAGCGCTGTTCGATCGCATGTTGATAGGCATGGCGCATCTGGTCTAGGCCAATGAAGGCAGCGACCAGCATTAGTAAAGTTGATTGAGGCAGATGAAAATTTGTCACCATCGCGTCGACGACTTGGTAGTCAGAGCCAGGGGTAATAAATAACCGAGTGTCGCCGCTTTGAGCAGTCGGTGAACGGTCGTGTTCTGCGGGTGCTCGCGTAAGCGGAGATCTAGCCAGACACGTGGCGGCCAGGTGTGGGTTGTCTTTCGCTGCAGCTTCAAGCGAACGGACGCTGGTCGTGCCGACTGCAATCACGCGGCCTCCTAAAGAACGAGTGTGTGCAATCGCTTCGATAGTTTGTTGTGGCACCGTATAACGCTCGGCATGCATGATGTGCTCGGAGAGCGTGTTCACGCGTACCGGCTGAAAGGTACCGGCGCCCACGTGTAAGGTGACAAACGCACGCTGAACGCCGGCGGCGTCGAGACGTTCAAACATGGACTGGTCAAAATGCAGCCCCGCGGTTGGTGCGGCAACGGCCCCGGGCTCGCGAGCGTAGATGGTTTGGTAGCGATCGTCATCGGCATCATCAGGTGGATGCGTGATGTATGGGGGCAGGGGCGTGGCGCCGAATTGCTCAAGCAGCTCGAGTATGGGTTGTTCAAATTTCAAGATGAACAAATCGTTTTCACGACCGAGAACCTGTGCATTGAATGCCTCGGCCAGTCGCAACACACTGCCAGCTGTTGGTGATTTACTTGACCGAATATGCGCCAGCGCCCCGTCAACGGCTGTGATCCGCTCAATCAACACTTCGACTTTGCCACCGGTGGTCTTTTGACCAAAGAGACGGGCCTTAATGACTCGGGTGTCGTTGAACACCAATAGGTCGTTTGGGCGTAACAGGCTGAGAAGATCAGTAAATTGTCGGTCGTGCAGTTGGCCAGCCGCGTCGACATGCAGTAAACGGCTTGCCGTGCGAGTGGGCGCAGGTGTTTGCGCAATCAGCTCAGCGGGCAGCGCGTAGTCAAAGTCAGCAACGGTTAATGGGGTGGTCACGTCGATAGGGTATGCAGAGTTTTTGGGGTGGCTTGAGCAAATTTCGTCGAACAAGCCATGAAAGACCGCGCATTTTAAGCCCGTCGGGGTGCTTTTTTTGTATGCTGTGGGTTGATATGAAGAAACAGGCGACGGTAATGACAGGTTTGCAGGCAAAGACAGGCTCTTTATTGACACCGATTTGGGTACGAGCGACAGATTTAACTCGGATTTGGGCACGAGCTGCAGATTTAACTCGGATTTGGGCGCGAGCCACAGGTTTGAAGCGGATTTGGGCGCGAACGACAGAACCTTGTGTGAAGCAAATGCTTTGCGGTTTGGCGCTTGGATTGAGTGTGTTGTTTGGTTCGAGCAACGCCTGTGCGCAGGTTGCGTTGCCCCCCGAACTTGCCCGCGCGTGGGCGCAAACCAAACTGCCCGAGTCCTCGTTATCAGTCTTGGTGCAAGAAATCGGTGGCCCGCAGTTATTTGCTGTCTCGCCTGAGTTGCCGCGTAATCCAGCGTCGGTCATGAAATTAGTGACAACCTACGCGGCAGTCTCGCGCTTAGGGCCAAATTACATCTGGCACACCAATCTGCTGCTTGGCGCTGAGACGAAAGCCTCAGAACAGGGTGTCTTAAACGGACCGCTGTATCTTCGCGCGGGCGGTGACCCCATTTTTTTATTGCAGGATCTGTGGCGTTTGCTGCGTGACCTACGGTTGCGCGGCGTACGCGAAATCCCTGAAATCGTGATCGACCGTTCAATTTTTGGCGATGTGACGATTGACCCAGGCACGTTTGATGGTTCTGCTTACAGCCCTTATAACGCGAGCCCCGATGCCTTCATGGTGGGCTTTGGTGCTATGCGCTTAGTGTTTTCGCCAGATCCCGGTACACGCAGCTGGAAATCGTTTGTCGACCCACCCATGGCGGGTGTGCAGATTGACGGCAACGTACAGTGGGTAGACGGCGTGTGCCCGGGCTCGCCCAACATCAGCACTGATATCACGATGACTGAGGGCACAGTGAAGTTTCGCGTCTCGGGTAAGGCCGTGGGCTCTTGTGGTGAGTTTGACGTGTTTCGCTTGGCTTTCTCGCAACAAGAATTTGGCGCACGCGTACTGCGCTCATTGTGGCAAGAGCTAGGCGGGGTGATTACCGGGCCAATCCGCAGCGGCACGATTCCAGCTGGGGCGATTATCGTAGCCTCGCATCAGTCACCCCCTCTGTCTGAAGTGATTCGTTTAATTAACAAGCGCAGTAATAACGTGATGACACGGGTGTTATTGCTGACGCTAGGTGCCGAAGCCGGCCGTCGTCCGGCGACGGTCGCGGGTAGTGTGCAAGTCGCCCAAGAGGTCTTGGCGCGTCAAGGTCTCCCCATGAAGGGGATGGTGCTCGATAACGGTTCTGGCTTGTCGCGTAACGGCGTGGTGTCAGCCGAAAGCTTGGCGCAGATGCTACAAAAGGCCTGGGCTTCAAATGTGATGCCAGAGTATGTCGCGTCGTTGTCAATTCTTGGCTCGGACGGTACCACGCGTAACCGGTTACGCGACCCAGCGACAAAATCCATGGCGCATCTTAAAACCGGTGCGTTGCGTGACGTGCGTTCTGTGGCGGGTTACGTGTGGGGCGCAAGTGGTAAGCGTTATGTGGTGATCAGCATGGTGAATCACGAGCGTGCCCACGAGGCGCGCTCGTTTGAAAATGCGCTGATCGCATGGTTGACTGCGCGATGAGGCCAGCTAGTGACTTGACCAAGAGTGTGATGCAGCGCAAACTACCCAATCGATTCGTGACTCGGTGAAGGGCAAAGGTATGTGGCGCTCTTGTAAAGTATGGATGCTCTTGGTGGTGCTTGGAGCTTGCACCAACGCGCAGGCAAACATCTGCGAAGCCCGTTTTTTTTATAATGGTGGAGTGATTGAGATCGGTGGCTCGGGCATGTTGAATGTCTCGGCTAAATTGACCTTCAGTCAGGTTAAAAAAACCTCGGTCGCAGTCTGTCAGGCACAGGTGAATGGGTTTGCGAAGTATGCGTTGATGAGCTTTTTAAGTGGTGCGAACGATATTGATCATGTCGTGAGTGTCAATGGTAATCAAACTCGCGTGGTCAACGCTCGCCCCGGTAAGGCCGCGGATACGGCAGCTTTTGATGGGCAATTACTTGGGCTGTTTGGGTTTGGTGCGCCGATTCAGGCTGCGGGGCAGAAGTTTGCCGCTCAGTCTTACACCTTGGCAGTGGGTGATCCAAAACGCGGACCAACCACGCCTACGGGTGTGCGCATGGGTGAAAAAACTGTAGGCACGCAGCAAACCATTCAGACTGCGGTCGGCAAGTTGCAATGCTGGCCCGTACGCTATGCCCGCAGCATAGACGCGACCACCGCACAGGTGCAAGGCATGCTGCTATCGATCCCGTCGATTCCATCCCAGGTAACCGATTGGTTTTGCCCGTCGACTAATCTTGTGATGAAGCAAGAGATCGAGCACTCTGGTCAAAAATCGGTGATTGAGGTAAAGGTGTTGCGTTAGCTTGGGTGCACAACTCAAAGCCCCAACTCACTCCACATCGCATCCACACGCGCCTTGGTCGCAGTATCCATCGTAATCGGTGTGCCCCATTCGCGTTGGGTTTCGCCTGGCCATTTGTTGGTGGCGTCGAGCCCCATTTTGCCGCCGAGTCCTGACACCGGTGAAGCAAAATCCAAATAATCAATAGGGGTGTTTTCAACGAGCAGTGTGTCACGCACGGGATCCATACGTGTGGTCATCGCCCAGACGACTTCTTTCCAGTCGCGTGGGTTGATGTCTTGATCGACGACTACGATAAATTTTGTGTACATGAACTGGCGCAAAATACTCCACAAGCCAAACATCACTCGCTTGGCGTGACCTGGGTATTGTTTGCGAATCGACACCACGGCTAGACGATAGCTACAGCCTTCGGGCGGCAAGTAAAAATCTACAATCTCGGGGAGCTGTCGACGCAAGATCGGCACGAAGACTTCATTGAGTGCAACGCCTAATACGGCAGGTTCATCGGGCGGTTTGCCCGTGTAGGTGGTGTGATAAATCGGATTGCGACGCATCGTGATGCGCTCGACGGTAAAGACCGGAAACCAGTCTTGCTCGTTGTAATAGCCGGTGTGGTCGCCATAGGGGCCCTCAAGCGCTAACTCATAGTCAGAGGCAGGCGGCGGGTTGGCACCTTGAGGGGCCACTGGTTTGATTGCGCGTGGATCTGAACTAGGTAGCAAGTGCCCTTCAAGAACGATCTCGGCGGTCGCCGGAACCGACAACTCGCTGCCAATTGCCTTGGTGACTTCAGTGCGTGCGCCGCGTAGCAAACCTGCGAATTGATACTCAGACAAGCTATCCGGCACAGGTGTGACAGCGCCCAACGTGGTGGCGGGGTCGGCACCCAGAGCCACCGCGATCGGAAAAGGCGTGCCGGGATGTGCCAGTGCGTGGTCTCTGAAATCAAGCGCGCCCCCACGGTGCGACAACCAACGCATGATGAGTTTATTGCGACCAATAACTTGCTGACGATAGATCCCTAAATTTTGGCGACGAGCGTTGGGCCCCCGAGTAATCACCAGCCCCCAGGTCAGCAGGGGCGCAATGTCGCCTGGCCAGCAAGTTTGAATGGGCAGTTTGCCCAGATCCACATCGTCGCCTTCCCAAACGATCTCTTGGCAGGGTGCGCCACGAACTGTCTTGGGGCTCATGTCCCACAAGGCGGCCTTGAGCATCGAGACTTTGGCTAAGGCGTCGCGAAAACCTTTTGGGGCTTCGGGCTCGCGTAACGACGCGAGCAGTTCACCGATCTCACGTAAGGCGCTGACGTTTTCGGCGCCCATGCCACGCGCCACCCGAGCGGGTGTGCCAAACAAGTTAGCCAACACCGGCATTGAGGCGGGTTGACCATTATGGGTGGCTCGTTCAAAGAGTAAAGCTGGGCCCTCTGCTTTGAGGACACGATCTGCGATCTCGGTCATTTCAAGCGAGGTCGAGACTGGTTGACCGATGCGCTTGAGTTCACCCGAACGTTCGAGCTGTGCAATAAAATCTCTTAAGTCTTTGTATTTCAAGGTCTTGATCCGCCAAAACGGTTACAGTTCTATGATGCACACAAGGTTAACACCCGCCATGCTTGCCCCCAAGGTGAAGCAATCATGACCCTACAGCGCTTGAACCTTTTTAGTCGTCAGGTCGCCGCACGCTCTGAGGCTCGAACATGATGACACTCACCCCCGCTTGGGTCGTGACACAACAGTTGGTGGGCGGGCTCTACCGCAATCTCTCAGAGTTTGTGCGAACTTGTGCGATTTACCTTGGGATTTCAATGCTCGTGGCTGGCACGATGGTGCTGACGATGCCCACGCTGCGCGGGCAGGCTTTGCAGATCCATTCGGCACTGCTTTACGCCCTCGTGCCCGACGCTTTGATTCCGTTGGCAACGACAAACACAAGCGCGCCCATCGGCACGATCGTTGCTGCCGTTGATTTAGAGCCGATACGGGGTGAGACCTTGCCGCCCTCGGCAGCGGTGCGCTCGCCCCCCGTGGTCGCGCCAATGACTCCGGGTGCCACGTCGCGGGCAGATCTGGCCATCCCGAGCAGTTCGTCGCCCCCCAGTTCGGCTGAGCAAAACAGCGCGGCAACCAATGCGACCTCAGCCCCAGAGGCGACTGCGCCACAAGCACTGGTCGCAGCCACCAAGCCCCCCTTGGCAACGGTGCAGCATGAGTTGGCTTTGGCGGCACAAGCTCCTGCGTCAGGCAGTGGCGCGAACCTGGCACAGGTGTTGCAGCGTCATGCCCTAAGTCAAAATCAGCAAGACGCTTTAATTCAATACTTGTCGCGTAAGTATTTGGTTGCAAACCAAGCCGCCCAAATGTTTGTTGAGACCGCTTATGTGGTGGGTGATGAGTTAAAAGTCGATCCTCTGTTGCTGCTAGCGATTATCGCGACGGAGTCGCGTTTTAACCCCTATGCGGGCGGTCAGGTCGGTGGTCCGACTGGGTTGATGCAGATCATGATGAGTGTCCATCGCGATAAATTTACAAAGCTTGGACGTGGCGAAACGATGGTGTTTAATCCGGTCGCTAATATTCGCGTCGGTGCGTTTATTTTGGCGTATTGCATCCGCACACGGGGCTCGGTTGCAGGTGGGTTGCTTTGCTATTGCGGCGCGAGCGGCCCGAACGCCGACGGCGGCTACACAGAAAAAGTGCTCTCTGAGCGACGCCGTTTAGCGCTCGCGGGTTCGATCGCATTAAAAGACTGAGCGTTAGCCTAAAAACGCCTTCATGCGATGGATCGCCTCTTGTAGGCGGTCAAGCCCCGTGGTGTACGCAAAGCGCATGGTGTGTGCGGCATGTGCGGGCCCAAAGTCTAAACCTGCGACTGCGGCGACGCGCGCGCCCTTTAACAGTGCCGCCGAGAAAGCACTGCTGTCTGAAGAATGCGCCGAAATGTCGCCGTAGATATAAAACGCGCCGTCGGGCGTCACGGGTACATCAATGTTTAAGGCTTTCAGAGCCGGCACCAAATAATCACGACGTTGCCTGAAGGCTTCGCGACGTTGTTCAAATAGCGCCAAGGCCTCTGGGTCAAAACAAGCGATGGCGCCGTGTTGGGCGAGAGTGGGAGCACAAATCGCTAAACTCGCGGCCATTTTTTCAATCGGTTCAACCATATGAGTTGGCACGATCATCCAGCCCAGTCGCCAACCCGTCATATTGAAATACTTTGAAAAGCTATTCAAGATAATCAGGTTGTCGTCGATGGCGAGTGCAGACTGACGCGCACCGTCGTAGGATAAGCTTAAATAAATTTCGTCCATCATCACAAACCCGTTGCGGGCATGCACTTGTTGGATCAACCTGGTGAGGGCGTCACGCGGGATCGAGGTGCCGGTGGGGTTGCTTGGCGAGGCGATCAACACACCGCGTGTCGCTGGCCCCCAATGTTGCTCAATGTCGGTGTCTGAAAGTTGAAAGCGGTTAGCGATGGTGGTGGGAATGAGTTTTGTGGTGCCGCCGGCCGCACCAACGAAGTTGCGATTTGGTGGGTAGCAGGGGTCGGGCATCAAGACCTCATCGCCTGGGTTGACCAGCGCCATCGCGGCCAGCAACAGTGCGCCGCTTGCGCCCGAGGTTACGATGACACGACTCGGGTCGACTTTGGCGCCAAGCTGTTTGGTGTAGAACCCAGCGATCGCTTCTCTGAGTTCGGGCAGGCCCGCAGGGGGCGAATAGCCACTTTTGCCAGACTGTGCAGCGAGTTGCATGGCTTGGATCACCTGCGGGGCTGCGGTAAAGTCGGGTTCTCCGACGCCGAGGCTGATAATGTCGATGCCACTGCGTTGTAAAGCTGTGGCTTGTTTAAAAAGTTCGACCGCGTGAAAGGTCACGGTATCGGCGGTACGTGCTGCAAGAACTGTCATTGACCTATCTCTCCGTAAGAGGCTGAATTGTAGTGGTTACGCCAACATCCAGACGTGCTTTTTTAATGGGGCGCCGTCACACGGCCTCACCCTTCGAGCAGTTTTGCGCGCGGCTTGAGCGGACGTGTTTAGGCAGCGTGCGCACAGCGCCTTCAAACGCGCACTCTGCCCAGGCGCCGCAGGCTTGGCTTAAGCCGGTTCGCCTCGAGGATATCGCGCATGCGCGTGCCTTGTGCCAAGAGTATCGCGTGGCACTGATGTTAGAGGGGGGCGAACTCCCCACTGCCCGCACACAAGCGACGCTTTGGGTGTCGCCCCAGCCAGCGGGCGCGACCTTATCTCTAATCGATTCGCGAACAGGCGTGTGGCGAGCCGACGCTGGCTGCACGGTAGAGCAACTCAAAGAAACGGGCGTTTTTGCTGGCATGGACCTGCCTCCTGAGCTGACGTTGGCACAGTGGTTTGCCTGGCCAGAAACGGTGCGGGGCGCGGTATCAGGTGCTGCGCGAAGAGACGAAACACCATCGCCCAGACAACCTTGGGAGCCGGGTGGGCGAGAGGTTGGGTGCGAGCCAAGGTCGAGCATGCTAGATGCGATTCGAATCGTTGAGCGGGCAGAAGTGTTGTTGGCGGATGGAACGGTTGAGGTGCTTGGCCCGTTTGGGGCAACCGCGCAAGCGCCGCTACGTAGTCTGACCGTGCAGCGGTTGGTACCTAAGCTGTTTGAACTGGCTGGCTCAGACGCTGCTCAGCGCTGCGCGCAGGAGACCCCGTGGCCGGCTAGCTACCGATTAGATGCTTTGATTGCGACCGCTGCTCACGAACCCAATCTTGCGCAATTGCTGTTTGGACATCAAGGCAGATTAGGCTGGGTGCAAGCGTTCTGGCTGAAGCGGCCTGACGCTGTTTTCGATCCCCACCGTGCAGCGCAAGATGTTGAGCGAAACAAAGAGCGCGGTATAGAACAAGTGAGAGGGCGAGACCCAGCGCAAGATGAAGCTTCAACGCGTCAGTTTGAGCGGGGGATGATCGCTCAAAAGGAGGGCGAGCGCGCGCAATTGTTGCAGCTCGCGTCACACCTTGACAAAGAACTCAAGCACATCCTAGATCCATTAGGGGTATTCGGTTAAAACTCTAAGCTAAAGGGGCTAGAATCGGATTCTTAAATCGTTCACAGGCAGAGCAATATGGAAAAAACCTTTCGTCAGGCCGCGCTTGAGTACCACGAGCAGGGTCGTCCCGGCAAAATCTCGGTGACCCCGACTAAAACGTTATCCAATCAGCGCGACTTAGCGTTGGCTTACTCACCCGGGGTTGCTGCTGCCTGCGAAGAAATTGTGGCAGATCCAGCGAACGCGTTTCGTTATACGGCGCGTGGCAATCTGGTTGGCGTGATCACCAACGGTACTGCGGTGCTTGGGTTGGGCAATATTGGCCCTTTGGCCTCAAAGCCTGTGATGGAAGGTAAGGCAGTACTGTTCAAGAAATTCGCTGGCATTGATGTGTTTGATATTGAGATCAACGAACAAGACCCAGACAAACTTGTCGAAATTATTGCGGGTCTTGAGCCAACTTTTGGTGGGATCAATCTTGAGGATATCAAGGCGCCCGAGTGCTTTATCGTCGAGCGTAAGTTGCGCGAGCGCATGCGTATTCCGGTGTTTCATGATGACCAGCACGGCACAGCGATTTGTGTGTCGGCGGCTTTCATTAACGGCCTAGAAGTTGTTGGTAAAGACATTAAGCAAGTCAAAGTTGTGGTGTCGGGCGCTGGTGCCGCAGCCTTAGCATGCCTGGATTTAATGGTGGATTTGGGCTTGCCGCTCAAGAATATTTGGGTATCAGATATTGAGGGCGTGGTCTATGAAGGCCGTACCGTCTTGATGGACCCCGATAAAACGCGTTTTGCGCAAAAAACCGAGGCACGTAAACTCGCTGACATTATTGGTGGTGCAGACGTATTTTTAGGTTTATCGGCCGGCGGTGTGCTTAAGCCTGAGATGGTCAAGGTGATGGCCGCCAAGCCTTTGATTTTGGCGCTGGCCAACCCCAATCCTGAGATCTTGCCCGCCGACGCACACGCGGTGCGTGATGATATTGTGATGGCCACAGGTCGCTCTGATTATCCCAATCAGGTCAACAACGTTTTGTGTTTTCCGTATATTTTTCGAGGCGCGTTAGACGTTGGTGCCACGACGATTACGCGCGAAATGGAAAAAGCCGCGGTCGTGGCGATTGCCAAGCTTGCCCAAGAAGAGCAAAGCGAGGTGGTTGCAGCCGCCTACGGTCAATATGATGTCGCGTTTGGTCCTAATTCCTTTATTCCCAAGCCTTTTGATCCGCGGTTGATTGTGCGCATCGCTCCGGCCGTGGCTAAAGCTGCGATGGAGTGCGGCGTTGCAACTCGCCCAATCGCTGACCTAGAGAGTTATGTCGAGCAGCTCGAGCAGTTTGTCTATCGCTCGGGTGCATTTATGAAGCCCCTGTTTGCAGGCGCCAAATCGCACGTTCGCTCAGGTGGTCGGACGCGTATTGTGTTCACCGAGGGCGAAGATGAGCGTGTCTTACGCGCGGTGCAAGTGATCGTTGACGAAAAACTGGCAAAGCCCATCTTGGTCGGGCGCCCCGCAGTCTTGAAAGCCCGCATTGAAAAGTTTGGTTTACGCTTGCGTTTGGGCGAAGATGTTGAAGTGACCGATCCAGATTTTGACCCGCGCTTTCATCAATATTGGACAGCCTACTGGGAAAAAATGTGTCGTAGTGGCGTGACCAAAGAAATGGCCCGGGTTGAAATGCGTCGCCGCTTGACGTTGATTGGCGCCTCAATGGTCAAAATGGGGGATGCCGATGGCATGATTTGTGGCACCGTCAGCGGTTATGCCAATCATCTGCGTTATATCGATCAAATTATTGGAAAGCAGCAGGGCACCTCGACGTACGCCGCGATGAATATTTTGTTGTTGCCCGAGCAGACCTTGGCGCTAGTCGATACACACGTCAACGACGACCCAACCGCCGAGCAAATTGCCGAGTTCACGATCTCGGCAGCAGCACAAATGCGGCGTTTGAATTTGGTGCCGAAGGTTGCCTTGCTCTCGCGTTCAAACTTTGGGTCAGGCAGTTCGGCCTCGGGTGCCAAGATGCAACAGGCTCTTGCGTTGATTCGAGAGCAGGCTCCTGAGCTTGAGGTTGACGGTGAGATGCATGGTGATTGCGCCTTAGACGAGGCGCTGCGTATGAAGATTTTGCCGTCCTCGACCTTAAAAGGTTCAGCGAATTTGTTGGTGTGCCCTAATGTTGACTCTGGCAACATTGCCTATAACTTGCTGAAAACGGTTTCTGGCGGAAACGTGGCGGTTGGTCCCTTTTTGTTAGGCGCGAACGCACCGGTGCACATACTGACCACGAGCGCGACAGTGCGCCGAATCGTCAATATGACCGCTCTCACGGTGATTGAGGCCAATGACCTCTCTCTTGTGCAGCAACAAGCCAAGTTGCTTTGATTTGCGTAATCTATTGCTTTTTTTGCTCTTGACTACGAATAATTAACCATCAACGAGGCTCAGGTAGTTGTCGTATGCTAAAACTATACGTCACACTTATGGTCTTGTCTTAGGAGCCCTCTGAAATGAGTAAGGCGGTTGATCCAAAATTAAAGCAGCTGTTGCGCAATGGGGGGGATTTCGATCCCGACACCGGGCGCGATTTGCTTTCGGGTGCAGCGGCAGACAAGGGGCTGGCTTGGTGTGTGGCAAAGTGCGATAAGGCGCGTAGCCGGTCGGCGGTGTTTCGTGCGGTGGTGAAGGCAGTCGATTACCCGCAGTTCTTTGGCTCAAGTTTTGATTCGTTTTTTGATTGCCTGTGCGATAGTTTGCTCGATCAAAAAGAAGGTCTGGTGTTGGTTTTTGAAAAACTTCACTCGGCCGACGCAGCGATTGTCATGGACGGTGTGCAGTTCATGCAGGTGTTAAACGATGCCGTGGGGTTCGCACGAGATAACGGTCGCGTATTTATCTTTGGGATCCAGCATGCTGGTAAACACCCTGATGACAAGCCAGGCGTGGTCAATAACTGGAGTGATGAGCCGTCTTAACGCGTTGGCAGCGACGTAGCCGCGACCGTATTGGCCAAAGCCACAGCCGCGCGACGTAAACGTCTAAACGTGGCACGAGAGCAGGCTACCAGCCCAGCAGCGCGGTAGTTGCGGCGGCCAAAGCGAGTCCGGCAGTCTCGGTGCGCAGCACCCTTAAGCCAAACTTTATATTTGTCACGCCTTGTCGCGAAGCGGCGGTAGTCTCCTCAGGGTTCCAGCCCCCCTCTGGGCCAATCAGCAGACTCAGGGCGTTAATCTGTTTTTGCTCGTGTTGGCTTGCCGCAACATACTCTGCAAGCGTGTGATCAGCCTCGGGGTCACAAAGCAGGCGATGCCCCGGCGCCGTGGTGCCGATGGCCTGCTCGAGGCTTTGTGGGGCACTGAGGTGCATCAAACGGTTGCGACCGCACTGTTCAGAGGCTGACGCAATGACGCCATGCCAGTGTTCGAGACGCTTCTCTAGCCTAGCCCCCGACAGCTTGAGTACGCTGCGTTGCGCTGCAACAGGAATCACCCTATGCACGCCCAGCTCGACTGCTTTTTCGATAATCCAATCCATTTTGTCGCCTGAGGGTAGCGCTTGGATTAGCGTGATTTGGCCACTCAGTTCGGCTTCTCTGGGGCTGTGTTGCCCAAGCAAAACAAGAGTTTTTTTGCCTTCAAAGCTCAGTGTGCCCGCAATTTCGCCCCCGCGGCCGTCAAATAACACCACCGTATCGCCAGCCTCCAGGCGTCTGACGCGGATGTGGTGAGCCAGAGGCGTTGGCAGCACGATTTCTTGCCCGGCAAAAACCGGTTCAGAGCAGTAAAAGCGGGGGTCAGCCATCGGGTCGCTCAGAGAGAGGGTGAGGGGTTATACGGGTGCTAAACTCCTACGTTTTGTAACCCATTTTTCCTGTGCTTGTTCGGGCGGGACACATCGCATGAACTCAAACACTGTTGTTCCCGTTAAATTGGCCGATGCGATTCGAGCCCTTGCTATGGACGCGGTCCAGCAAGCGAATTCTGGGCATCCGGGCGCCCCCATGGGTATGGCCGAAATGGCGCAAGCGCTGTTTACGCGCCACTTGCGTCACAACCCAGCCGACCCCGCCTGGGCAAATCGCGACCGTTTTGTGTTGTCAAACGGGCACGGCTCAATGTTGATTTACGCCTTGCTACACCTGACGGGCTACGACTTGCCGATGGATGAGTTGCGCAAGTTTCGTCAGCTGCACTCTAAAACGCCAGGGCACCCTGAGGTTGGCGTGACGCCTGGCATTGAGACAACCACGGGCCCCTTGGGGCAGGGTTTGGCGAATGCCGTTGGGATGGCGCTGGCCGAGGCATTGCTTGCCGCTGAATTTAATCGCCCAGAACACAAACTGGTTGATCATCACACCTACGCATTTGTCGGCGACGGCTGCCTCATGGAAGGCATCTCGCACGAAGTGTGTTCGTTAGCGGGCACCTTGCGTTTGGGCAAATTGGTTGTGTTGTATGACGATAACGGGATTTCGATCGACGGTAAGGTTGAACACTGGTTCGCAGATGACACCGCTAAGCGCTTTGACGCCTATGGCTGGAACGTTCTACGCGTGGCGGATGGCCATGAAGTTGCTGCGGTGGATCAGGCCATCAAACAGGCCCGACTGACCGGTGTTGCGCAGGCCCGCCCGACCTTAATTATTTGTCGTACAGTGATTGGTAAAGGTGCACCGACCGTTGCGGGCACAGATAAAGTTCACGGCTCGCCCTTGGGCGCAGACGAAATCGCCCGTACCCGTACTGCAATTAACTGGCCGCATGAGCCTTTCGAAATCCCTGAAGCTGTCTACCAAGGTTGGGATCAGCGCGTCGCCGGTGCTCAAGTGCAGGCGACCTGGCAAAAAAGGTTCGATGCTTACTCGATCCAGTTTCCTGACGAGGCGCGCGAATTTACACGCCGGATGCGCGGTGAATTACCCGCTGATTTCGCAAACGCCGCACAAGCGCTTTTAAACGCCACTCACGACAAAGCTGAAACCGTGGCCTCACGTAAAGCCTCGCAGCAAGCGATTACTGCCTTGGTTGAGTTGTTGCCCGAGATGTTGGGTGGTTCTGCTGATCTGACGGGCTCGAACTTTACTGACTGGAAGGGAGTGGTACCCGTGCGTGCAGGCGCCGCAGGCGTTAAGTTTGGTCGTCACATTAATTACGGCGTACGTGAATTTGGTATGGCCGCCATCATGAACGGAATGGCTTTGCACGGCGGCTATCTGCCTTTTGGTGGCACCTTCTTGACCTTCTCTGATTATTCACGCAATGCACTGCGCATGGCGGCTTTGATGAAGCAACGTGTTGTACATGTGTTTACGCATGACTCAATTGGTTTAGGTGAAGATGGCCCAACCCATCAGTCGATTGAACATGCCAGTAGCCTGCGTTTGATTCCTAATTTATCGGTATGGCGCCCTTGCGACACCGTCGAAACGACCGCGGCGTGGTTGGCTGCGGTGAGTCGTCCAAGCAGTATCGGGATGGATGTGCATGCGGGCGGCCCAACTGCCTTGTTGTTGTCGCGTCAGAACTTACCGTTTGTCGCGCGCAGCGCTGAAACTTTAAAACAGGTCGCGCGTGGCGGTTATGTTCTGCAAGAGGCCCCCGACGCCAAGGCTGCGATTATTGCAACCGGCTCTGAGGTTGCGATTGCGATCGACGCGCAGAAACTGTTGGCCGCCGAAGGTATTGCGGTGCGCGTGGTGTCGATGCCAAGCACGGATGTGTTTGATCAGCAAGACGCCGCCTGGCGCGCGTCGGTATTGCCCAAAGGGATGCCGCGCGTCGCAGTCGAAGCTGGGGTCACAGGCTTGTGGCACAAGTATGTAGGGCTTGACGGTGCAGTGATTGGCATTGACACCTACGGTGAATCAGCACCCGCAGGGGTGTTGTTTAAGCATTTTGACTTGACGGCAGAAAAAGTCGCGCAAGCCGTTAAAAATCTTTTATAAATTTCAAATAATCAGGAGTTCGACACATCATGACGATTCGCGTTGCTATTAACGGCTATGGCCGTATCGGCCGTAACATTTTGCGTGCACATTACGAGGGCGGCAAAAAGCACGATATTCAAATCGTAGCCATTAATGACTTGGGTGATCCCAAGACCAATGCCCATCTGACCCAATACGACACCGCCCACGGTAAGTTCTCGGGCACGGTTGGCGTTGATGGTGATTTCATGGTGGTGAACGGCGACAAGATTCGTGTACTCGCCAATCGCAATCCAGCTGAATTACCCTGGGGCGAACTCAAGGTTGACGTCGTGCTCGAGTGCACGGGCTTCTTCACGACTAAAGAAAAAGCCTCGGCTCACATCAAAGGTGGCGCTAAAAAAGTCATTATTTCAGCACCGGGTGGTAAAGATGTTGATGCAACCATTGTGTATGGCGTCAATCATGGCGTGCTGAAAAGCTCAGACACTGTGATTTCGAATGCCTCTTGCACCACTAACTGCCTGGCCCCCTTGGTGCAGCCGTTGCACGAAGCCCTTGGTGTGGTGACCGGGTTGATGACAACGATTCACTCTTATACCAACGATCAAGTGCTGACCGACGTGTATCACGAAGATCTGCGCCGTGCTCGCTCGGCCACCATGAGCATGATCCCCGCCAAAACTGGTGCGGCTGTTGCCGTAGGTTTGGTATTGCCCGAGCTCAATGGCAAGCTTGATGGTTTCGCGATTCGCGTGCCCACGATCAATGTTTCGCTAGTTGACCTGTCGTTTATCGCTAAGCGCGATACGACTGTTGACGAAGTCAACGCGATTTTGAAGACTGCCTCTGAAGGCAAGCTCAAAGGCATCCTGACGTATCAAACAGAGCAGCTTGTTTCGATTGACTTCAATCACAATCCAGCCTCAAGTAACTTCGACTCGACTCTGACTAAAGTGTCGGGTTCGTTGGTGAAGGTTTCGTCTTGGTATGACAACGAGTGGGGCTTTAGCAATCGTATGCTCGACACCACGATTGCGTTAATGACGGCAAAATAATCGCCGCGCACGAACAAGAGGCCCTTCGGGGCCTCTTTGCTTAAGAGTCCTCTGAAACGCTTGCATATTGCCTAGTAGGCTTTGCATGTTTCGTGACTGATATTTCTTATTTTCTTTGTGTTGGATCATATGACCACTGTTCAAACTCTCTCTGGGCTGGCTCAGGCCGGCAAGCTCGCTGGCAAGCGCGTGTTCATTCGCGCTGACTTGAATGTACCGTTTGACGATGCGGGCAACATAACCGAAGACACTCGAATTCGTGCCTCGGTACCTGGTATTCGTCTGGCGCTGGATGCCGGCGCCGCAGTGATGGTGACGTCGCACTTGGGGCGCCCGACTGAGGGTACGCTTAATCCTGAAGATTCACTCGCACCGATTGCCAAGCGTCTGACTGAATTAATGGGGATGCCAGTGACCTTGGTGCAAAACTGGGTGGATGGTGTGACGGTTGCCCCTGGGAAGGTGGTGTTGCTTGAAAACTGCCGGGTCAACAAAGGCGAAAAAAAGAACGACCCTGTCTTGTCTAAAAAAATGGCCGCGTTGTGCGATGTGTATGTGAACGATGCGTTTGGTACCGCGCATCGAGCTGAAGCCACTACACATGGCATCGCTCAGTTCGCACCCATCGCGTGTGCAGGCCCGTTGCTGCAGGCAGAGCTCGAAGCCCTTGGGCGTGCCTTATTAGCGCCTAAACGCCCGCTGGTCGCGATTGTGGGTGGTTCTAAGGTCTCGACCAAGTTATCGATTTTGCAGTCGCTAGCAGACAAGGTCGATCAGTTGATTGTAGGTGGTGGAATTGCCAACACGTTTATGTTGGCCGCAGGCTTGCCGATTGGTAAGTCGTTGGCTGAGCCTGATCAATTGGAGCAAGCCCGAGCTGTCATGAAAAAAATGCAAGAGCGCGGCGCAGCGGTGCCAATCCCCACAGACGTTGCATGTGCCAAAGAGTTTTCGGCGCAGGCTCCGGCCACCGCAAAGTCTGCCCAAGATGTACTGGCTGACGATTTGATTTTTGATATTGGGCCGCAAACTTCGGCACAGTTGGCTGCGATCTTGAAGCAAGCAGGCACCATTGTTTGGAACGGTCCCTTGGGCGTGTTCGAATTTGACGCCTTTTCGCACGGCACTGAAGTGGTGGCGCACGCCATTGCTGATTCGGCAGGGTTTTCAATCGCGGGGGGTGGTGACACCCTGGCTGCAATCGCTAAGTTTGGGATCACAGATAAAGTTGGTTATATCTCGACCGGGGGCGGTGCTTTCTTAGAGTTCTTAGAAGGCAAGACCTTGCCGGCCGTTGAGATATTGCAACAACGCGCAGCTGGCTAACGCGGCGTAGCAAGCACGCTAGGCGTTTGTGCTTGCGTGCCTCAATCAACAATAAAAAGCGTCGCCCCCGTGGCGGTGGATGATTGATGCGGTTCGGCATGATCCGCGACTTGATAACTGGTGCCCGGTGTCAAGTCAAAATGCCTACCGTCTTTCAGCTCGGTGTGTAATGTGCCGCTCAGGCAAAGCAAGATGTGACCTTTTTCGCACCAATGGTCTGCCAGATAGCCCGCGCTGTACTCAACCATCCGTACCCGAATCGCGCCAAATTGGCGTGTGCGCCAGAATGCTTTGCCTGTCGTGCCCGGGTGCTCGGTGGCTTCAACGCTTGACCAGTCTGTCGTGCCAAACGGAATATTGTTTATTTGCATGATACCCCTTGAGTTTTAAAGGTTTTAGCCCCATTGTGAAAGGGTGTCCACCTTTTTGGCGAGCCTCGTGCCGCCACGCATATGGAATTCAAAGACTACTACAAGATATTAGAAGTTCCCCGCGAGGCTTCGCAGGATGATATCCGCAAGGCCTATCGCAAGCTTGCACGCAAGTATCACCCCGATGTCAGCAAAGAGCCTGACGCCGAGGCGCGCATGCGTGATCTGAACGAGGCCAATGATGTCTTGCGGGATGCTGAAAAACGCGCTGCTTACGATGGGTTGGCTGCCGGGGTCGCTGGGCCCAATGGTGCGAGTCCTGGCCCTGGATGGGATCGCGGGTTCGAATTTTCAGGCGCGCAAGGCGAGGGCCCCAATCAGGCCGAGTTTCAAGACTTTATGGCTGGTCTGTTTAAACAGGCCGAGCAACAGCGCCGCGCTCAAGGGCGTGGTCAAGGTTTTGACTCAGGTCAAGGTTATGCGCAACCGTTACGCGGCGAAGATCATCACGCCGATATCGAGATTTCGTTTGAAGATAGTTTTGCAGGCGCCACCCGCGAACTAGGCTTGCGTTCGGTACAACTTGATGCTCAGGGGCGGCCTCAATTGGTGAATCGCACACTGAGTGTCAAGATCCCCGTGGGCGTGAAGGCCGGGCAAATGATTCGCTTAGCGGGTCAGGGGATGCCGGGTGAAGGCGGTGGTACACCCGGCGATCTGTTCTTGACTGTACATTTTGCAGCACACGCGCTGTATCAGAGCAATGGCCGCGACTTGAGTATGAAGCTGCCTGTGACGCCTTGGGAGGCCGCGCTAGGCGGTAAGGTGCACGCACCCACGCTTGCCGGTGAAGTTGAAGTCAATATCGCTGCAGGCAGCAAGCAGGGCGGTAAATTACGTCTGCGTGGCAAAGGTTTGCCTGGCGACCCGCCCGGTGATTTGTATCTGGTGCTCGACATTGTTTGGCCGACGGCAGAAAACGAGCAAACGCGTGCAGCGTATGAACAGTTAGCAAAGGCAGCGGCTTTTAATCCACGCGCCCACCTAGGAGTCTCAGCATGAACCAAATCACGATTTGTACTGCGGTCGTGGTTGACGACCAGGCACCTGTCACCATCCATGAGTTGGCGCAATGTTGCGAACAACAGATTGAGTGGGTGATGACACTTGTTGAACACGGCGTATTGCCGGCCTTACGGCAGAGTGCACAACCTGAAGGTTGGGTCTTTGCGAGCGCTGCGGTTACTCGTGCCCGACAAGTTGCACGGTTGCAGCGCGACTTTGAAGTCAACCTCGACGCCGCGGCTTTGATGGCAGACTTAATGCAAGAGGTACGCGACTTAAGATTGCAGTTGAGGGGAGTCATAGCAAATGACTCTCGATGGTAATAAGTAAATGACGTATTAGTCGTTTAAGAAATAAAGAGGCCGCCTTAAACTTCCAGTCCCAACCCGCTTGGCGGGCTCACGAGGCTGGATTGAGATGCTTGCGCCGATTACCAAACTTCCCGACTATGTTTTAGAGGCCAAAGGCCTTGGTCTGAGCTACGGCGCGGCTGCGCCTTTGATTGATGGGCTGGATCTTAACGTCGCTGCCGGCGAAATTGTGGCAATTTTAGGACCCAGCGGCGTCGGAAAATCTAGCCTGCTTCGTGTGTTGGCGGGTTTGCAGCCGCCGACTCAGGGCTCTGTGTTGGTGGATGGACAGCCTCTGACTGGCACGCACCCACGGGTCGCGATGGCCTTTCAAGATCCAAGCCTGTTGCCTTGGTTAACACTTGAAAAAAACGTCGGCTTTGGTTTGGATTTCAAACATCAACCACACTTGACCGCAGACGAAAAAAAACAACGCGTCGATGTCGCCATTCGTGAAGTCGGTTTAGAGCATGCTCGATTGTTGATGCCCTCAGAGTTATCGGGCGGCATGGCACAACGTACCGCGCTTGCGCGCTGCGTCGCCAGACAACCCGAGGTGATCCTGTTAGACGAGCCGTTTGGGGCACTTGACGAGGTCACGCGTACCGCGATGCAAAAACTATTGCTGACCCTACGTGACGATCTCGGCACCGCCGCGGTTTTAATCACACACGACATCGACGAGGCCTTGCAAGTTGCTGACCGTATCGTGTTGTTAGGTGGGGCACCTGCCCATTGTGTGGGCGAGTGGCATCTTGCGTACGCACAGCCACGCGAAGATCTCGTCGAAGAGCTCGGCCAACTCCGCATTGAAATTTTACGAACGCTGCAACGTGCGTTGCACCCAAAGTCAGCGGCAACGTTGGCGCGTCATGCTTTGAAGGAATTAGTCGATGTGTCTTGAACATGTCTCGCGCCGCGAGATGCTTAAATTAGCAAGCTTGTTTACGGTGGCGGGTGCAGCACCCTTGTTGTCTGCCTTCAACGCGCAGGCGCAACCTGCGGCCAATGGCCCAGTGCGGATTGGTTATTTGCCGATCACTGATGCCGCCCCGTTGTTGGTGGCGCATCACAATGGGTTTTTCAAAGACGCTGGCGTTGACGTTGAAAAGCCCACGATGTTGCGCAGTTGGGCGCAACTGATCGAAGCGTTTATTGCTGGCCAAGTCAATGTCGTGCACCTGTTGTCGCCCATGACGGTGTGGGCGCGTTTTGGCAGCAAGGTGCCGGCTAAAGTCGTTGCCTGGAACCACGTTGGTGGTTCAGGTCTCACAGTGTTACCTGAGATTAACGATATCAAAGCTTTGGGTGGAAAAACAGTTGCTATCCCGTTTTGGTATTCGATTCATAACGTGGTGTTGCAGGCCATGCTGCGCGAAGCAGGCTTAGAGCCGGTGTCGCGTAAACAAGGTGGTCAGCCCGCTGCCAACGAGGTCAATCTGGTGGTGATGGCGCCTTCAGATATGCCGCCCGCCCTGGCTTCGCGCAACATCGCAGGCTACATCGTGGCCGAGCCGTTCAATGCCCTGGCTGAAACGATGGGCATTGGTAAAGTGCTGCGCTTTACCGGCGATGTTTGGCGCAACCATGCTTGTTGCACGGTGTTCATGCATGAGCGCGATCTTGAGCAGCGCCCAGAGTGGTCGCAGAAAGTGGTTGATGCGATTGTGCGTGCGCAGTTGTGGATTCGTGATCATCGGGCCGAGACAGCGCAACTGCTATCCAAAGAAGGTGCAAATCGCTATACACCGCATGCCTTGCCAGTGCTGAGTAAAGTGCTGGCGCCCACTGCAAGCGATCGCGAATCGTATCTGTCGTCTAAGGCAATTCGTCATGCCGATTGGCAAGACAAGCGCATCGATTTTCAGCCTTACCCTTATCCTAGCTACACCGAAGAGCTCGTCGCGCGTTTACAAAATACAGTGATCGAAGCCGATCGTAGTTTCTTATCAAAACTTGATGGTAAGACCGCTGCCGCGCAATTGGTGGATGATCGTTTTGTAAAGCGTGCGATTGAAGCGGCGGGCGGCATGACTAAGTTTGGTCAAGGCCCCGGTTATGTGCGGCAAGAAGTGATCGAGGTCTGATGGCACTTCAGCAAACATTCACCACCGCGATTCGTGTGGTGCAGGGTCTTGCGGGCATTGCGCTCATGCTTGGGGTGTGGTGGTTATTGACGGTACCATTTTCAGCGCCGGGCTCGATGGGGCAGCGCTTCGCACCGGGTCCGTCGTTGCTGACGCTGATGTCGTTGCTGCAAGGCGCAGAGATCTGGATTCATATTGCTGTCAGTTTGCAGCGCGTCGCCGTTGGGCTGGGGCTTGCCTTGCTGATTGGTGTGCCGCTTGGTTTGCTGCTTGGTGCGTCGGCTGGGACGAATGCGACCTTATCGCCTGCGTTTCAGTTTTTGCGCATGATTTCGCCTTTATCGTGGATGCCAATCGCCGTCATGGCCTTTGGTGTTGGCGATCGACCGGTTTATTTTTTGTTAGCCTTTGCTGCAATGTGGCCCATCATGCTTAACACGCTTGCCGGTGTGCGTCAGCTCGATCGGCGTTGGTTGCAGCTTTCAAAAAGCTTGTCAGCGACAGGTTGGGAGACGTTGAAGGGTGTGATTCTCCCAGGGATTTTGGGGTACGTGTTGACCGGTACACGCTTGGCAATCGGCATTGTGTGGATTGTGTTGGTGCCCTGCGAAATGCTGGGTGTATCTGCTGGGTTGGGTTATTTCATTTTGGATACGCGTGATCGTTTGGCATATCACGAGCTGATGGCGACCGTGGTGCTGATTGGTCTGTTGGGATTTTTGTTGGATACCGCGTTTAGAAAGTTATATGAGGGCTGGAGCCAAAGTCGTTAGTGGTTACTGGTAAATTAGCGGCTGATTTGACCATTCTTGTTCAGGTAAATTTATGACGCAAACCACAGCAACCTCAGAAACCCTGCGTGTCGGCATCGTTTCAGTGTCAGATCGGGCCTCAAAAGGCGTGTACGAGGACCAAGGTATCCCCGCGCTGCAGGCTTGGCTTGAGCGTGCGGTTTCAACGCCAGTGCAAACGGTGACTCGTCTGATTCAAGACGACGCGAAAGAGATTTCGGCCGCGTTGATCGAATTGGTGGACGCAGAGCGGTGCCACCTTGTGCTGACAACGGGTGGTACGGGCCCCGC
>JARXAG010000174.1 GCA_029866055.1 Burkholderiaceae bacterium | reverse complement strand
ACATCAAGCCTTTGGCGCGTGTCAGCCGTGATTTAAAACAGCATGCGCTTGCCCTCAATGAAGCACTCAAAGGCTATGTGTCGGGTTGGTCGCTTGAGCAGATTACGCTCTTACGCCACGATATTTTGAAGCGCCTAGCCTATCCGCCTGTGCAATTTGGCGTTGCGCCTGATCGGTTAGTGCAACTGTCTGCGCAGGCTTATGCCGAGCAAAAATTCAGGCCACGCATGTCAGTCGATGCGGGTGCGCATATGTTTTCTGCGACGGCATTTTTTGCTGTCACGCAGCCGGGCGATGTTTTAATTTCAAATGGTTTGGCAACGATGGCGTTTGCTTTGCCAGCGGCCATTGCCGCTGCCCTAGACGAACCCGAGCAACCTGTGATTTGTTTTACAGGTGATGGTGGACTGATGATGTGTTTGGGCGAGCTGTGTACGGCCATTGATTCAGGTGCGCGCATTGTGGTCGTCGTGTTTAACGACAGCGCTTTATCACTGATTGACATCAAGCAACAAAGTAAACAGCTGCCTAGTCGCGGTGTGCGCTGGGGCAAACATAACTTTGCACAAGCCATGCAGGCCTTGGGTGGTCAAGGGTTTGAGGCAACCACTGAAGTGCAATATCACGAAGCTCTCACACAGGCTTTAAGGCATCAAGGCCCTAGTTTGATCGATGTGCAAATCGATCCCTCTGGGTATTCGCAGCAACTTAAAGCGATGCGAGGTTAAGGCATCGCAATCACTACTATCCTATAGGGGTGCATCATGTTGAAACTATCATCAAAAGTTTGTCTCAGCGTACTCACGTCTTGTTTGTTCGCTGCCCCATGTTTCTCGCAGTCGGCTGAAAAATTTCCCTCTAAGCCAATCACGATTATTGTTGGCTTTGCAGTGGGTGGTGGTGGCGACATGTCGTCGCGTTGGATCGGAGACTACTTGCGTGAGCGCTGGAAGGTGCCAGTCATTATTGAGAATAAACCAGGTGCCGGTGGGACCATTGCGACAAGTCTGTTAGCGCGTGCTAAGCCTGACGGTTACACCGTTGCGTTGGCTACGACGAGTCCTTTTACTGTTGCGCCTTATTTTCAGCCACAGACTTACGATCCTAGCAAAGACTTTACCTACTTGTTTCAGACCTTGGTGAGTGCGCAACCGCTGTTTGTGAAATCGGATTCACCTTTTAAAACGATTCAAGAACTACTGGCATGGTCAAAAGCCAATCCCAACAAGTTATTTTGGTCAACAGCAGCAACTAACGGTGGCACACATATCTCGACGCAAGCTGCTTTTCAGGCGGCCGGTATAGAAGCCACCTATGTGCCTTACAAGGGCGGTGCTGACGCGATGAATGGTTTGTTTGGTGGGCAGATTCAAGCCTTGGTGGCTGCTGAGTTTCCGCCGCACGCCGCAGCGGGCACAATCAGATTGCTCGCAGAAAGCGGGCCTGATCGGATCCCAGAATATCCAAATGTACCAACCTATAAAGATTTGAAATTCCCGATTTCAGTACCGATCTTTTATGGGATTGCAGGCCCTGGTGGAATGCCACCAGACGTTATCAAAGAGTGGGAGGCTGCAGCGTCTGACATGGTGCGCACCCCTGGGTTTCTTGATTTGGTGAACAAGCTAAAGGGGACACCTGCTTATCTTGATCATGCCGCGTTTACAGCTTCGGTAACGGGCGTTCATAGCCAAATGGGAAAACTGATCCCAGAATTGAAGTTAAAAAAGGACTAGATTTATGTGGCAACCCAAAATTATTTTACAAAACGATAAGTTGCTGCCTTACGAGCAGGCGAGTGTGCACCCGATGTCTTTGGGCATGACCTATGCAACAGCGGTCTTTGAAGGCTTGCGCGCGTATCGTAATCCGACGACAGGTGATTTTAAGATTTTTAGATTCGCCGAACACTTTAAGCGTTTGCTGCTTGGGATGAAGGTCATGCGTTTTGATCACTCTTTGACCGAAGATGGTATGCGTGAGGCACTGTCAGGCTTAATTCGCGCAAACGAACCAGATGATGATGTGTATATTCGTTTGTTGGTGTATATCGAAGCTCTTGGGTTGATGGCCCAAACGGGACCCGTGGGCTACACCGCGGCAGCCTCACCCCGCGAGCGCCCAAAGTTTGCAGATACGGGCATGAGTTTGGGTGTGAGCTCTTGGAGTCGGTTGTCTGATAACGCTAGCCCACCGCGCATCAAAGCGACCGCAAACTATCACAACGCACGTTTAACGCAATTGCAGGCCAAGTCAGACGGCTACGACGGTGCCTTGATGTTGACACCTTCGGGCAAAGTGTCTGAAGCACCGATTGCTTGTTTTTTTATGGTCAGAGAAGGCAAGTTGATCACGCCTAACATTGGTAGCAACATTTTAGAAAGTGTGACGCGCGACACCATCATTACGTTGTACGAAGAGGCCACGGGTCAGGCTGTGGTGCAGCGCGAAGTCGATCGTAGTGAGCTGTATTTCGCAGATGAGGCTTTTTTGTGTGGCACGGGGCAAGAAATTATTCCGGTGGTAAAAATTGATCGTCTGCCTGTGGGTGATGGTGCAATTGGGCCCATCACGAAAAAAATGCAAAAAATTTATTTTGACGCAGTGCGAGAGTTGACGCCTGATACTCATGGATGGCTGACAAAGGTGTAACGTCGATGAAACGTTTCTCTCGCCGCATGGCGGCTGTCGACAGTCCAGTGATGCCGGCGATTGCCGCCTTGGTGCGTGATAATCCAGGCACGATTTCTTTAGGGCAGGGCGTGGTGAATTACGGGCCACCTGCTGAGGCTGTTGCAGCTTTACCGGGTTTGATGAGTCACGTCGGGCTGAATAAATACCAGGCGATTATTGGGTATCCTGCATTGATCGATGCCTTTACACAAAAATTAGCCGATGAAAATAATATTCATTGTGAGTCAGAGTCGGTGGTGATGGTCACAGCGGGTAGCAATATGGCCTTTTTGAATTGCTTGCTTGCAGTGGGCGATCCCGGTGATGAATTTATTTTGCCTTCGCCGTATTACTTCAACCAAGAGATGGCGATTCGAATGGTTGGGTGCGTTCCTGTGCCTGTGCGGGTCAATGACGATTGGAGTTTGAACGTTGAAGCGCTGGCCGCTGCCGTGACCCCTCGCACTCGGGCGATTGTGACGGTGTCTCCGAATAATCCAACTGGGGCGGTGTACTCAAGAGAGTCGTTGACGGCCGTCAATGTGCTGTGTGCTTCAAAGAATATCTATCACTTTAGTGATGAGGCGTACGAATACTTTACCTATGAAGGTACCGAACATTTTTCGCCAGCGTCGCTGCCAGGGGCCCAGCGGCACACGATCTCTTTTTTTAGTATGTCAAAAAACTACGGTATGGCAAGTTGGCGAATTGGTTATGTCGTGTTTCCGATCGATTTACTCGATGCCATGAACAAAGTGCAAGATACTAATCTGATTTGTGCACCGGTTGCGTCACAGTTGTTAGCCTTAGAGGTATTGAAATATGGGCGTACGTGGGTGCAACCCAAAATCGATGCCTTGGCCTTGGTGCGTAAAAATGTTTATCAAATTCTTGAAAGTCTGGGTGATCGGGTGCAGTTTCCAAAAACTCGGGGGGCTTTTTACGTCTTGTTAAAGTTGCCTGGACTTGAGGTTGAGTCAGATCGCCTCGCCTTTAATCGGGCGATGGCCGAACAACATAAAGTTGTGTCAGTGCCAGGGTTTACCTTTGGCTTGCACGAGACGCAACAGGCAAATTACCAACGTTTGTCTTACGGTGCACTTGAGGCCGCCAGCGTGGCGCAAGGTGTTGAGAGGTATGTCGATGCAGTGAACGCCTGGTACAAAAAAACCGTGTGATAATGACGCTAGCCATCGAATTTCGTGCACACAACATACTAAAGTCTGACCCCTAAGGTGCCCTATGAATACATCTTCCAAGCATCCTGAGCTTCAATCGGCAAGCCCTTTGCCCGACCCCAAAGCACAGTTAACCGGTAATGTGCTGGGTGGGCTTAAAGATAGTTATTTTGTGACAAAATTACTGAGTTGGTATTGGAAGCGATTCACGAATTTTGTTCTCCGCAAGTGAAAACCTGAACCAACGCGTTACTTAGTTTGTTTTGGTTGATCCGCAGGTTTGGCGGGGCTAGGCTGACGATTAAATAGATTGACGATCGTGCCGATCAAGCCGCGGCCCATAATCGGTAAACTTGCGATTTGCTCTTGTAATAATCCGACCCATCTGGAATTTCCCCAAATATTGACTGATAAGGCGTTGTCAAGGCTGAGCACTTGGTGCCACCAACACTCGGGCAAGTAAAGCATTGAACCCGGCTCTAGTGTGATTTCGTATCTGTCAGTTTGGGCAACTAGCGGAAATTCACGTTCAAAATCAGTGGTTAAGTCAACGCGACTGAAGTTAGGTCGCGGAGACATAGCCGGGTGAGCATAAAGCTTGTTACGAGAGTTTGGTGGAACAATATAAAACTTTTTTCTACCTTGAATTTGCATAAAAAAGTTTTTGGGAATATCAAAGTGAAGGCCAGTCATACAGCCTGCAGGACCAAACCAAAGATTTTGTTCCCAAATCGCATGCTCTGGAAAATACTTATCAATTGCAACGAGCGCACTCAGTTCAGGAAAGCAGCCGTTCGCCAGGCCTCCGCTGATTGACTGTTGCTGCATATAACGAATGTCTTTTTTCTCCTCAGGAGGCAATTCGAGATAGTCAGCATATTCTTGAAAAGGCATCGCTTGCATCTGGCTGCGGTTGAATAAGCCGGTTTCAGACACGTTGACCATCACTTGGCGATTGCCGAGCAATTGACGCAGCTTTGCTGAACTCCACTGAGTCAGTTCTGGTAGGGCATCAAACAGGCCCGAAAATATTAGAGGTCCATTTTGTTTGACGCAGAATTGATATAGGGCTTCAATCGAGACATCGCCTTGGGGGCCTAAGCGATATGATGGTATGTTTTTCATGAGTAAGATAATAAGATAGTAAAGAGACTTGATCGTTTTTTAGAGATGCTGTCGGGGCTAGGCACCTTCTGCAGCCTCAGCTTTAGCTTGAAGTATCGCGTCGTTTTTAAATTGCATGATTTGTGCTTGGCGCGATTTGATCTTTCGATTTAACGTGCCATACGAACGCACAAAAAAATTAAATCGATCAACGTATTTGCGACTTAAGCAGTTCATCTTGACATTTAGACCGACCGCAATCACTTTGTAAAGAGTGACCGCCATGAACTTTGGCAATAACAGCACCGCCAACATTGACCAGTGCTGTGGTTTGAAGTGTCGCAACACACGCAGGCGAAGTGTTTGGCGGATATTTTCGCTGTGCGGCAAGTAGAGCAAACCCGCGTCACGCTCGACCGATAACGTAATTGCACCCCACATGGCTGCTGCAATTCGCGAGTCAGCGTTTGCTTTAAAACTTGGTAATTGATCAGCGACCATTTTTATCGCAGCGACGCGATCGTCGAATCCCGCAACGACTTTCCATTGCATCGCGTAATCATTCACGTAATGAATGACCGGTGTCGTCAAGACGCTGACCTTCGACGAAAGTTGCAGCATAGAAAACAGAATTGGGACTTGAACAAAAACATTTTGTGGCAGCAGTTGATGAATATTCGAAATATGTTGTTTATCTAACCGAATGACCGAGTCTGATAGCAAAA
Organism: Burkholderiaceae bacterium; assembly: GCA_029866055.1. Classification (GTDB taxonomy): domain Bacteria; phylum Pseudomonadota; class Gammaproteobacteria; order Burkholderiales; family Burkholderiaceae_B; genus Zwartia. The sequence continues at coordinate 12,710 of JARXAG010000174.1, read as the reverse complement.
TGAAAGGGAGGTAACTTACGTCACGAATTAATAGCTCTTGCAACGTTGTTGTGCTCGACCGTTTTAAAAAGGGGTAATTTTCGATGAATGTCTCATCAAAAAGCGTCAGGGTTTTGATGGGTAGCAAGATGCAGTCTGCTTGATTATTGGTCACTTCGAGCATTAGAGCTTCAAAGCCATCCCACAAAATGTGATCATCGTCCGAGATCAACCAGACGTAAGTGCTATTCGCTTCGTTCAGCAAAGCACTGACGTTACTAGCATAGCCTCGTTGAGTGTTTCTGCAATAAACGATCCGTGGGTCTAAGGTGCGTTGATTGAGGGCAGCCATCGCCTCGTTAGACTGGTCCATCACCAAAATATCGATCACGTCTGAGTAACGCTCAAGCGCTACAAGCAAGAAATTGGTCTGTAATTCTTGTAGCTGTTCAACCCGGTTATAGGTTGGAATGCAAATTGTGAGCGCTTTCATCTTTTTATTCCCTTGTCGCTGCATTCTTAGCTACGGGTAGCAATACAAGTCGGCTCGAGAAGCTTCCGCAAGACAACCCACTGATCCAAAATTCAAATCACCAAAGCGGATAAATCGTATTGTCTGGTTTTTTTTTCTGTTTGTTTTTGGTAAACAATTGTTTGATTCTTTGTACGAATTTTTTTATCAATTTCATCTCAGTTTTTCCAGAAGTGAACGGCTAATTTGCTGGGCAACAAGATAGTTGCCTTGACGATTCAAATGTCCCGAATCGATGAATAATTCAGCTTGATTATTTTTAAACGTCGTACTTAGATCAAGAAAGTCTGTATCTGGTTTTTGATCGATGATGGCGCGACAGAAGGCAACGTGTTCCGCTTCTGCGAACTTTGAGGCCTCAAAATAAAGCTGCTCGTTAGGCGTTAAAGGTTTGTCAGCCCACCACATCACGGGTTGCAATACCGTTAAATACTGCGTTCCAAAGTGAGCGCAACAAATTTGCGCTAACCGATGAATATGCCAGTAATACCTAGCCGAATCATGCGCGCGATTGTTTGCCCCTGGTCTAGGTGTTGCGGATTCAATATCGCCAAAGATATTTCGCTTCAGTGACACAACCAAGTCTATGACCTTTCGCCAAAAATGGCGCCAAGACAAACCCGGGATGAGATTCGCGATTTTTGTCAGCCATGACACTGTAGTGAGTTTCAACGTACGTATGGCTAAGGCTGACGCACTAAATTGATACTGCAGAGTCGTGTCGTGATCGATCTGAGCCAAGCTCATGCCGGGGTATATCGGAATATTGCCCAGCTTGTCGCCCGTATCTTTGAAGCCCGTCGACCATCGTAAATTATGGCAACAGTTCCAGCCATCATAAAAAACCACGCAGTCAGGTGGATCCATGAGAGATTCGGACTGCAAGACAGTCAAGGCTTCATACGAGTAGCTACCTGAAATTCCTCGGTTGATACAGACTGAGCGTATGCCGTGTTCAAGCCATAATATTTGTTCAACAAGCGCTGGGATTGAAAACTCTGGTTTTCGAGCTCCTACCCCCATCATTGTTGAACCGCCGTAAAAATCAATCACTTTCACACCTTCCGCTTTGGCGCTTGCGATTCTGGCGGCAGATTCATCGTGCGTGATGTGGTTCTTACAGATGCCTTGGCCATCCGTGACAAATAAATCGCCACCGACGGCAGGTAGCCCAGCTTGAGTACGTTCATCATCCACATTAATGATCGTACTGATACTGGGACTTAGACGGTAGCCAAACATCGAGCTTGGCCTGAAGGTCTTGCGAGAGCGCACGATGGTATCCATCATCACTTCGGGTGAAATCACGCCGAGGTAGTTTTTTTGACTCGCGTGCGCAAGCGTAACCAACTCATCTTGGCTAATGTCAGCCAAAACAGCCGCTTGCAGATCTGTCATCGATGTCAGAGAACTGTTTGTCATGCGCGATAGAAGCACTCGAAGTGTGAGGGGATATTGAGCGAAGTTGTTAGTTCAGTTCGGGTAAGACCCATTCTGCATTCGTGACGTAAAACGCCTCAGCGCTTTTTTGCCCGAGTCGACCGATACGCTCTTCAAACTCTTGCATGGGCCGAACGCCGCCTTCGGGGTGAGGAAAGTCGCTACTGTAGCAATAGCACTCAGGCATGTTGTAGTGATCAATATAGTCTGCAACATTTTCGAACCAGTAAGGTGTGATTCGGATATTTCGACGGACATACTCTGAGGGCTTGAGCGACAGCACGCCTGTCATGCGCTTTCTGAATACTCTGACGACGTTATCGAGATGTGCAGCCATCGGACCAAGCCAAATCGCACCGAGCTCAATGGCGCCAAAACGAAGATTAGGAAACCGTTCAAACACTCCGCCAAGAATGAGTGTTGAAATAAAGTTTTGTGGGGCGTAAAACATGGCCGAAAAGGTAAAGGTATTCATCTGGTCGCCTTCAGCGGTCACATCATGCGCTTGTTGGCCGAGGTGGGCAATCCCTTTATCCCAGTTCGGATTTTTGATGAAGTCAAATTCATCACCGACTGACCGACCACCGCCGAGATGCAGCATGATTGTGGCGTTAGCCTCTTGAATCATGCCCCAGATTTTATCCATGGCAGGCTGTGCGGGTGACGCATTACCAGGAGCAACTGAACAGGCGATGACAAAGGCGCGTCCCCCAGCTTTCAGTACGCGCTCGACCTCTTGTGCTGCGACATCGATATTATGGGTATTGATTAAGGCGACTGCACGCAAACGATTTGGATCTTTTTTCCCCATGTTGACAATGAAATCATTCCAGTGCCGCATGGTGGCAATACCCAGTGCGTTGTCAGCAAACGCAGCGGTTTGAATGCCTGGGTCAGAGAACATAAAGCTTCGGCGGACACCCATGTAATCAAGCGTCTTTAGACGGTTGTCGGCATCAAAAGCGCCTGGCGCAGCGGATCCTTTCGTGCGCCAAACAGTCTCGTCATTGTATTCGGAGGCTTCTTTACCCGAGCGAGCAATAATTTTGTCGGCTTCGTCTTTCGGTAAGGTCTTGATCAGGTCATCGAATTGTTTGGCAAAATTACGCCCGACTTCACCGCCAGCGATTGCATAGTTGCCGGGTGACGGTTGGATGTGTGTATCTAAATCGATGATGCGACCGTGAAAATCTTTCAGATTTAACATGATGATCCTTTTAGCAGTTGGTCAGTTGTACGAAGTTTACAGATGATTAATGTGAAATAACTGTCAATTAGTCACGAAGGTAGTCACAGGGTGACACCTTCTGTTAACGTTTGGTTCAAGCAATGCGCGAGCGTCGTGACATTTGGCCGCGTCATCATTGTGAGGTGATCGCCCGGCACAAAGACCACCGAAACAGGGTGAGAACTGTATTGATTCCAGCCCCAGGCAGGATCGTCGCGCAAGTGTTCCGGCATGCCTTCAAGAAACTCAGGCGTTGACTGTTGGGCCCGAAGGAGGGTAATCGGGACTGTTGGGCTAGGCGGTGGATCGTAGTGAATTGTTGCTTGTGTTTTAAAGACTTCGACAATTCCGCGAACGATAGCGTGATCTTCGGTTGCAGCAATAATTTGATGTTCGACCAGTTGCTGTGCGAGCTCGCCGACCTGCTGATTCCAGTCAAGCTTTTGCAGACTTTCAAGAGACAAGTTCAATGCGCAGCCAAACATATGACCTAGCGTTTCGGCGACGGTGATCAACCAACGGCTATCGTCCCACCCACCAACTCGAGTTAAGTCGCGTGACGACGGGATACCGGTATCAAGCACCACGACCTGGGCAACCTGTTGACCGTTCGCTTGCAATTGTTTAGCCATCTCGAGCGCGACCCAGCTACCAAAAGAGTGTCCGCCCAAAAAGTAGGGGCCCTGCGGTTGAACGCGTTGTATCGCTTGAATATTAAGCGCGGCGATATCCTCAATGCGCGCAAGTGGTCGCGCAAGTCCGTCAAGCCCCAACGCTTGCAAACCATAAAAGGGGCGCTTCATGTCACCTAGACACTTCGCTAGTTCGTTGAAGTACAGCACACTGCCACCGGTTCCTGGTACACAAAAGAATGGCGGCTCAAAGCCCTTGGCTTGCAGCATGACTAGAGGGTTGAAGGATTCACCTTGAACTTTGCGTTCAACAGCGAGTGCCATTTTGTGAATCGTGGGATGTTCAAGAAAAACAGTCAGCGGTAGCCGATGGCCAAGGCGTTGAACGACCGAGCCGATGAGACGAATCCCCAACATTGAATCGCCGCCAAGTTCGAAAAAATCATCATGAATACCGATCGTTTCATAGCCGAGAAGTTCACACCAAATGTCACACAGCGCCTGTTCAATTGGCGTTGTGGCCGCGGCGAAGTCCGAGCCGAGCTCAGGACGCGCTTGTTGACTCTCTTGTGGTGCGCTGACAGTCATTGGTTGGGGTTGAACCCATTTTTTGTAGCGCGTCTCAAGATCAGCGCTGGCCACGATCAAGCGACCACGGGGCAACGCGGCAAGGACTCGATCAAATGCTTCAAGCGCTTCAGCTTGACTCATCCAAAAAGCGGCTTCTGAGGAAGCCACTGGATCAGCCCCTAAAAAGTGCCAGGCATCCCAGTTCACCGAGAGCCAGGGATACGCGCTTGACCGATTTGCCTGATCAGCAAAGGCATCCAAAAAATTATTTGCAGCGCTATAGGCGGCATAGCCCAGCCCGCCAAGCAATGCCGAGGTTGAAGACATTAGCAAGCAAAAATCTAACTCTCGCTCGCTAACGAGTGAGTGTAAGACGCGGGTTCCTTGAATTTTACTCAGCATATGGCTCTGATCTTGCTGCGCGATGGTGTCAGTCAGAAAGCCTAACGCCGAAGGATCCCCGGCGGCATGAATAACCCCATGCAGACTACCGAAGTGAAGGTCGATCTGCTTGAGCGCCTCGCGCATTGACGCTTGGTCTGCAACATCAGCATTTAAGAGCAACACGGTTGAGCCAAGCGCTTCGATCGCCTGAATGGCTTGAATTTTGTTTCTAAGAGTCGCAGTCGTCTTCGCATCGTTTAGCGCGGCGTCCCAGTTAGCTCGTGCGGGCATACTGGTGCGCCCGATTAAGACAAGGTTCATCGGGGCATGCGTGGCCAGCCGTCCAGCGATTGCGAGACCCATGCGCCCCAAGCCGCCTGTCAGCAAATAAGTGCCTTGTTCGCGAATTCGCAGCGCTGAGTCAAGCCCAGCATCGGCCAACACTACGCGTCTGAAACCCTCTACGTAACGACGCTGCCCTCGATAGCTAACAAAGGGATCCGCGGTTTCGACATTCAATTCGGCTCGTAGTGCTTGCAAGATCGTTGTCCTGACGGCGTCGGTTTCTGTCAGATCGATATCAATACATTGAATTTCAATATTTGAAAATTCTTGCGCGGCAGCAAGCGCTGCACCCCGAAGACTGGTGCGCAGAGGTGCGACACAGTCGCGGCCTGAAATATCATTCAGAGGTTGGCTGAGTACTGTGATACGCGTGGTCGTCGCCCAAGTCGTCGAGATTGCCGAAGCAAGGTTCGCGAGGCTTGAGAATCCATCTCGATAGAGTGAAAAATCATCTTCTGGCACAGCATCGCTTAAGCTCCAACAATGTAAGACTTGCTCCAAGGTCAGAGTCTTAAGGGCCTCGCAGAGTTGTGCGTAGTCTGTGTGACAGCTAGGGTTGATGGTGAAGTGTTTAGGCTGTGTGGCTTGAAATTCTTCGCCCTTCCAAATGCAAATGACCTCATGTCCATCGCGAATGAGCTGAGCGGTTAAGGTCTGACATAAAACAGATTGATCAGAAAAGATGAGCCAAGACGCGGGCGTCGCATGGTCGTTGGTGACGTGCGCGCTGTGAGGCAATAGTGTGGGTTGCCACTCAGGGATATAAAACCATTCATCAAGCGGTCGTTTCTCTTGAAGCTGGGTTGCCATATGCAGCGGCTTGCTGGCTTCGGCGTCGAGCCAGTGCCGAGTTTTTTCAAACGGGTAAAGAGGTAATGGTACCCGTGCACGTCGATCACTTGGCCAGCTTAAGGCCCAGTCGATTTCGAAACCTGCACACCAAGTTTTGGCGAGAGTGTCTAACCACAGGCGCGCAGCTGTCGAAGCATCAGTCAGTGTCTGGCGATCAACCGAAGGTTTGGGTAAAGAGGGAATGACTGCCCGAGCGTCTTTGCCCTTAGGATGCCTGCGAACAAACGATGAGAGAGTGGCGCCAGGCCCCACTTCAATTAACAGTGCATCGTTGTCTGCTAAAGCAGTTTGAAGTCCCGCTTCAAAGAGCACGGCCTCGCGCAGGTGTCGACTCCAGTACTCTGCGTCAACGGCTTGTTCCGCGGTGATCCACGTCCCAGTGACATTTGATATGAAGGGAATAGCGGGCCGTGCAAGTACACAAGCCTGAACGGTTTGCGCAAAAGCTGGTAGCGCAGCATCGAGCATCGCCGAATGAAAGGCGTGTGAGGTTTGCAGACGCCGGCCCTCAATTCCTTTTTGGTGAAGCGTTTTTTCAAGATCTTCAATCGCAGCGACAGTGCCTGAAATGACGCACGCCTCAGACCCATTGACCGCAGCGAGTGATAAATCTTTGTTTAATAAAAGACGCGACTGTACTTCTGTTAGCGGTACGGCGAGCATGGCGCCTCGAGGCAGTGCCCAAATCAAACGCCCACGCTCTGCGACAAGTGTTAAGGCTGCGGGCAGCTCAAAGACGCCGGCCAAACAGGCAGCAACGTATTCGCCAAGACTGTGTCCAATCATGGCGTTTGGTGTCACGCCAGTTGATATCCAAAGTTGTGCCAGGGCGTACTCCACGGCAAACAAAATGGGTTGTGTGAGCCAAGTCTCGTCAATACGCGAACGAGTCGGATCTTCGTGTTGAGACACACCGTATAGCACTTGCCGGATATCGAGCCCGAGCAAAGGTTCTAAAAGAGTGGCGCAGGCGTCAAGATGTTGGCGAAAGATAGCCTCGTGTTGATACAGATTTGAGGCCATATCCAGGTATTGACTACCTTGCCCCGGAAACATAAAGATGACACTTGGTTGCCCAGTTTTGGCTAAGGCAAGCTGACCAGTCGCACTGTGTTGATTGTGAATGAGGCGTTCTATCGCATCGACCCGTGACGTACAGGTAAAGGCGACACGGTATTGAAAACTCTTACGACCCGCAGCCAGCGTCCAGGCAACGTCCTCAAGGGCGAGGTCAACATGCGTTTGTAAATGCTGCGCGACGGCCTGTTGCAGGTCTTCTAGGGCGGGCTTTGTTCGCGCCGAGAGGACCAGCAGTTGGGAGGCGTTGTTCGTTACCGGCTGATCAAGCGGGGGGGCTTGTTCAAGAATCGCATGCGCGTTGGTGCCACCAATTCCAAACGAGCTAAGACCTGCGCGCAAAGGCTTTTTGTCTGCCGACCATTCTCCTAACGCCTGGCTGACGAAGAATGGGCTGAGTTCTAGACCGAGTTTTGCGTTTGGCGTATCAAAATGCACGGTTGGCGGGATTTTTTTATACCTTAACGCCAGTGCGACTTTACTCAGTCCTGCGATACCCGCGGCACTATTTAAGTGTCCGATGTTAGTTTTGACAGCGCCGAGGGCGCAAAACTGTGTTTGTTTAGTTTGTGTTCCGAAGGCCTCTTTCAGAGCGGCGACTTCAATTAAGTCGCCCAGCGCAGTTCCCGTGCCATGCGTTTCAACGTATGAAATAGACTCTGCGGTGACTCCAGCCCGTTCTTGGGCTTTGAGGATCACATCCACTTGTCCTTGTACGCTTGGAGCGGTGAAACCGACTTTCAAGGCGCCGTCATTGTTAATGGCTGAACCCTTGATGACCGCGTAGATCGTGTCTTGATCCTGCAGCGCAAGCGCCAAAGGTTTGAGCAATACCGCACCAACGCCGCTTCCCCACACGGTGCCTTGTGCCTGCGCATCAAAGGCTCGGCAATGACCATCGGGCGACGTAATCATGCCTTCTTGGTAAAAATGTCCACTGGCTTGCGGCACTTTAAGTGCAACGCCACCGGCAAGCGCCATATCGCATTCGCCATCAATCAGGCTGCGACACGCCATATGAATCGCCACAAGCGAAGTTGAGCAGGCCGTTTGAATATTGATGCTCGGACCTGTCAGATTTAGAACGTATGACACACGCGTCGCAATAAAATCTTTTTCATTGCCTAGAATCGCCTGGTAGTCTGAAGCATCAGCGTGGGTGTCTAGGTAAGGGATGACTTGATTCATCAAGTAATCGTTTTGTCCGCAGCCTGCGAACACGCCGATTGCGACATCTGCTTTAGTTTTTGCATAGCCTGCATCTTCAAGGGCATGCCAGGCGATTTGTAAAAATAGTCTTTGCTGTGGATCGATGATTTTGGCTTCTGCGGGCGTGTAGCCAAAAAAAGCAGCATCAAAAGACTCGATATCGCTCAGTGCGCCGTGTGCAGGTACATAGTTCGCTGCGCGAGCGGCACCGGCCGGCACACCAGCTGCAATCAATTCTTCAGCTGAAAAAAATCTGATGGTTTCACGGCCTTGCGCAAGATTTTCCCAAAAGTCAGGCAGAGTATCTGCGCCCGGGTAGCGACCACTCATGCCGATGATGGCGATCTCTTGTGACGGTTGGGTTGACTTGCTCGCGAGCGAACGCAAACGAGGCGCTGATTGGGTGGCTTCTGCTAGTTTGCTAGACAACGTGCGCACTGTTGGATGCTGAAACAGCGTGACCAACGTAAACGCTGCGTCAACCTGCTCGCTCAGCTTTTCGTAGACTCGCGTGAGCAGTAAGGAGTGGCCCCCCAGATCAAAGAAATTCTCGTCGAGCGCGATGTCTTCGCGGCCAAGAACGTCGCGCCAAATTTGCAGTACGGTGTTCTCAATAGTACTGTTGGTAGAGGTTGTCGCGCGGTTGCTTGTGGCGCGAGGCTTTGAAGGAGCAGGTAAGGCCTTGCGATTGATTTTCCCGTTGGGCGTCTGGGGAATGCTCTCTAGAAAGACGACTTGTGCCGGAACCATGTAGTCGGGCAAATTTTTGCGCAAAGCCTGACGAAGATCATTGTCTTGTAACGAACCACTGTGTGCGGCCAGTACATAGGCCACCAATTTTTTATCGCCGGGGGTGTCTTCGCGTGCGATGACAACCGCCTCTCGCACGCCTGGGAGTTGCCTCAAATTGGTTTCAATTTCACCAAGCTCAATGCGATAGCCGCGAATTTTGACCTGTGAGTCGATGCGCCCAAGAAAGTCGTAGGTATCATTGGCGAGTTTGCGGGCTAAATCGCCCGTGCGATAGATGCGACTGCCGGGTAGGGTGGCAAACTGATCCGGCCGATAGGCATCGGCAGTGAGATCAGGGCGATTTAAGTAGCCCCTGGCTAAGCCATCGCCACCAATCATCAACTCGCCGGCAACGCCGATGGGTTGAAGATTTTGACGCGAATCCAGCACGTACATCTGTGTGTTACGGATAGGCGCGCCGACTGGTTCGGTACCTTCGTTCTCTTGGGTCTGATTTTTTTCGATCAGGCGATTCGCCGACCAGATGGTCGTTTCAGTCGGGCCGTATAGGTTCCAAAGCGTGACGCCTTGTTGCAGTAATTTTTTTGATAGATCCAGCGGCAAAGCCTCACCGCCGCACATCACGGTAAACGGCGGTTGTACGCGCCAAGACGTATCGAGCAACAGGCGCCAGGTTGTCGGCGTGGCTTGCATGTGGCTCACACCGTGCTGTCGGATGAGCGCCTGTAAGTGCTCAGCATTCAGAGCCGCTTCACGCGGGGCGATGACGAGATGAGCGCCGGTCATCAAGGGCAGATAAATCTCAAGGCCCGCGATGTCAAAGGAAATTGTTGTCACGGCAAGTAAGGTATCTTGCTCGGTCAAGCTGGGCGACTCTTGCATGGCTAGCAAGAAATTCAAAAGTGCTTGGTGATGGACTTGGACCCCTTTTGGACGACCGGATGACCCGGAGGTAAAGATCACATACGCCGAATTCAGTTCAAAGATTTGGGGCGACGGTTGGGTCTGACCGCGCCGTCTCGCGACAGCGAGCGTCTCTTGATCGTGATCCAGACAAATGACTTGAGCGGCGCTGCCAGGCAAAGTCGTGGCAAGTTTGGCCTGAGTGATGATCAATAAAGGTTGAGCGTCTTCCAAGACCCACGCCAAGCGTTCGCTCGGGTAGCCAGGGTCAAGTGGGATGTAAGCAGCCCCCGCCCGCATAATCGCCAGCAAACTGATCACAAGGTCAAGCGAACGCTCAAGATATACGGCGACTAACACTTCTGCGCCGACACCCAGGCCTCGCAGTGCTAAGCTCAGCGCGTCGACCTGCTCGTGTAATTCTTGATAAGTCAGCGAGTTCTGTGCAAAGCTGACCGCGATTTTTTCAGGGTGTTGCTTGACTGTCTGATCAAAAATATCTAACCAAGTCGTGGCAACTGGGTAGGGCTGAAACGCCGCTTCGGTCGTTCGGATCGCTGACATTTCTGTCGAAATCTCAAGCGGCAGATCAGCCGTGCAGCTCGACACATCCCATGTCAAACTGTTGAGCAAGCTGCGGTAGTGACCCATCATTCGCTCAATCGAGTCTCGATCGAACAGATCTGGGTTCCAAGTCCACTCTGCAATCGTTTGCTCAGCATTCTCTTGGATCGATAAGCTGAGATCAAATTTTGATGCGAGTACGTTGAGTTCGACCTCTTCAAGTTCAAGGCCTGGCATTGTCAATTGACCAGTCGGCGTGTTTTGAACGTCAAATGAAACTTGTAAAAGAGGGGCATAGCTCAAACTTCTTGGCGGATTCAGTGCTTCGACGAGCTGCTCAAACGGAATGTCTTGGTGGGCATAGGCCTCTAAACAGGTTTGACGGACTCGTTCAAGTAGCGTTTGAACGGAAGGTGCATCTGTCAGATCAAGGCGTAAAGCCAAAGTGTTGATAAATAAACCGATTAGAGGCTCGACGTCGGCATGACTACGATTGGCGACTGTCGTGCCAATCACTAAATCGTGTTGCCCACTCAGGCGTTGCATCAGCAACGCGAAGGCGCTGAGCATCGTCATAAAAAGGGTACTGCCGGTCTCGTTGCTCAGACGATGCAGAGATTCAACCAACTGGCTTGAAAGAGCCATCTTCATGCTCTGGCCGCGGTAAGACATGACGGCAGGCCTAGGCCGATCAGTAGGCAAATTTAATAATTCAGGGGAGTCGGCGAGTTTCCGTCGCCAATAGTCTAGTAGGGCTTCAAGCGTCGGGCCTTGCAGGCGTTGCCGTTGCCAAGCGGCATAATCCGCATACTGAATAGGTAAGGCTGGCAGCATCGCGGCTTGGTTCGAGTACCCAGCCGTCAGTTCATTGATAAAAATACCCAGTGACCAACCATCCGAAACGATATGGTGCATGACTACGGTGAACAGAGTCGAGCCATCTGAGAGAGAGACGAGCGTTGCACGTATTAACAACTCGTCTGTCAGATCAAAGCAATATTGAGCAGCAAGCTCAACCTGCTCGTGAATTTCCTTTTCTAGAGTTTCGAGTGGCTTGGCTTGTCTTTGCTCGATGACGCACTGAGCGATCGGACGAATGACGACAGTGAGCCGCTGGTCGCTCAATTTGAAATTTGCTCTGAGCCCTTCGTGGCGCGCCACAATTTGATCCAGAGCGCGTTGCAACGCCACTCGATCCACTTGCCCTGTCAGCCTAATGGCTAGAGGCATGTTGTAGGTCGCCGAGGGTCCTTCTAGGCGATCCAAAAACCAGAGCCGCTGCTGCCCAAAGGAAGCTTCCAGCGGTTCGGCCCGATCGACAATTCTGATGGTGGCTTGCGCCTGAATTTGTACCTCGGCTTGTTTGAGGTATTCCAAGATCTGTGTTTTGTTGTCTTTCAGCTCTGTCGCCAACTCTTTGGTCAAGACCCCTTTTGGAGCTCTGACACCGAGTTGATCTGCATCAAGCCAAATTTTGATATTCAGTTCTCTCAAACGTGCGAGCAACATTTCTATTTGGCTCATAGACGAAACTCCTCTTCGTCATCGGTCAACGCCTCAAGTGGTTGTGCTTGTTGTTGTACAAGCCAACGCTGAGTGTCGATATGCTCAGCCAGAACATTCACACAAGGTTTATCAAACAGTACCGTGAGCGGAATTTGAATCTGCAAGATTTGTTGGATCTTTGTGACCAGTCTGCCTGCCAGTAACGAGTGCCCACCAAGATCAAAAAAGTCGTCGTCGCAGCTAACTCGTTCAATACCCAAGACCTCAGCCATGAGGTTCGCGAGGGCCACCTCGGTCTCAGACGCGGGAGCGACATAGCGCTCGAGGTTGGTTGCCCCTGGCGCTGGTAAAGCATTGCGATCAAGTTTGCCGTTCGGAGTGAGCGGTAGTTGCTCTAGTTGCGCCCACTCAGTGGGCACCATATGGGCGGGCAATTGGCTACGAGTCCAGTCTTTGACGGCATCGATCGTCGTAGTCTGGTCTTTCGAGGTGAAATAGGCTGCCAGACGTTTGTCGCCTGGTGCCGCAGTCCAGACGATCACAACGGCTTGTCGCACCAAGGGATGTTGTTGAATCACAACCTCGATTTCACCCGGCTCGATCCTAAAGCCACGAATCTTGATCTGATGATCGATTCGCCCTAAGCAAGTTAAGGTACCGTCGGCCAGCTGTCTGGCTCGATCGCCTGTTTTGTAAAGACGCGCACCCGGGGTGGTTCCAAACGGATCCGGGATGA
>JARXAG010000146.1 GCA_029866055.1 Burkholderiaceae bacterium | reverse complement strand
GCGTGCATATGCAAGGCCACAAAGACGCGGCTTTTTAACACCCGAGCATGCACGGCCTGCAACTCAGTCATCACAGGCGCAAAATCTGTTCCGCTGAACAAGCCCGACAGCTCGGCCTTGACTTCAGTTTTCCAGGAGATGCGCAGACTGCGGTCTTGCGCCATGTCAAACAGTCGCGCAGTGGGCTGGTTGTTCAGCCGCTCACGCGCAGTGACCGCCAAGGCACCTAAGCCATACGTCTCGAAGGATTCAAGCGCTTGCTGCAACGACAAATCAAGATTGTCGCGCACCCAGCGCCAGCGTCGGCGTACCTGCCCAAGTACCTCAAGGGCCTGCGCTTTACGCTCGTTGAGCGACGCTTCGATCGATACGCCTTCTTCGGTACTTCGATCAAGCTTGGCCACAGGCAACCCGCCCGCGCACACAGCCTCTAAGGCATCGAGAAGCTTGAGCTTATTGCGAATCGAGAGTTCGATATTGATGCGCTCGATGTGATCGGTGTACTCACCCATCCGGTCAAGCGGGATCACGACATCTTCGTTAATTTTGAAGGCGTTGGTATGTCGCGCAATCGCAGCGGTTCGGGCACGATCGAGCCAGAATTTTTTACGGGCCTCAGCGCTGACCGCAATAAAGCCCTCACCGTGGCGGGTATTGGCGAGGCGCACGACTTCGCTGGTGGCTGCTGCCACCGCAGACTCGTCGTCACCCACAATATCGCCAAACAACACCATTTTTGGCAACACGCCGCGCTTGCTTTTGGTTGAGTACCCCACTGCACGTAAGTAGCGCTCATCAAGGTGCTCAAGCCCAGCTAATAACGCACCGCGCGCGCGGCCAGTTTGGTCAAGATAGTTTTTAATTTCGACAATCGAGGGGATCGAATCACGCGCTTGACCAAAAAACTCTAGGCAGACAGTACGGGTGTGGCGAGGCATCCGATGCAACACCCATCGCGCGGCCGTAATCAGGCCGTCGCAGCCCTCTTTTTGCACACCTGGTAAGCCCGATAAAAACTTATCGGTGACATCTTTACCAAGCCCGACTTTGCGCAAACCCGCGCCATCGACGTCTAAAATTTCAGTGCGCAAAGGGCGCTCGCCCGCGGGTGCTGTGCCGTCAGACCACTGCAACTCAAAACGCACTCGCCCAGCCTCGTGGATTTTGCCCATGTTGTGCTCAAGGCGCGTGACATCGAGCCAGTTGCCATCAGGGTCCACCATCCGCCACCAAGCGAGGTTATCTAAGGCGGTGCCCCAAAGCACTGCTTTTTTACCACCCGCGTTCATCGCGACATTGCCGCCTACGCACGAGGCGTCTGCTGAAGTGGGGTCGACCGCAAAGACAAACCCCGCCAGCTCGGCGGCTTCTGAGACGCGTTTAGTTACCACGCCGGCGCCGGCGCGCACGGTTGCCACGGGGTCTGCGACACCAGGTAAGGCGATGAGTTCAACCGCGCCTAAGGTGTCGAGTTTCTCGGTATTGATGACCGCCGAGCGCCAGGTCAGTGGAATAGCGCCACCGGTATAGCCTGTGCCGCCACCTCGGGGCACAATCGTTAAGCCCAGCTCGATACAGCCGCGCACCAAGCCTGCGATTTCGGCTTCGTTATCGGGGGTGAGCACCACAAAGGGATATTCAACGCGCCAGTCGGTGGCGTCGGTCACGTGCGAGACGCGCGACAAGCCGTCAAACTTGATGTTGTCGCCAGCAGTCAGCCGCCCTAACGTTTTTTGCACCTGCCGCCGCAAGCGGCCAGTCTGCTCAAACTCTTGCTCAAATGCCCCGACCGCTAAGCGCGCACGCTCAAGCAGATTTGCCACTTTTTCGTCACGGCCGGCATCGTCACCCCCACGCCGCTTATCGATCTCAGTGAGTCGGTGCTGCAGCGCTTCAATCAGCAGTTTTCGTCTTTTAGGGTTGTCGAGCAGGTCGTCTTGCAGATACGGATTGCGGCGCACGACCCAGATGTCACCTAACACCTCGTAGAGCATTCGGGCCGAGCGGCCAGTGCGGCGTTCGCCACGCAAATCGAACAGTAAGGCCCAAGCGTCGTCACCCAACAGGCGACAGACGACTTCTCGGTCTGAAAAGGAAGTGTAGTTGTAGGGGATCTCGCGCAAGCGTGCCTGAGAATCAGACAAGGGCTCGGCGTTTAATAAATGGCTGGCAAACGGGGCGTTCATAAGTGACACATCTTTGCAGTTACCCTTAATACATTATTTTAAGCCAAGCCGTGAAGATGTTTCGAATACCCCCAAACCTTCATCCTCGACAACCTTGCCCACAGTAGGGGCGCTTGTGCCAGGTTCACTACATAAGCAAAAGCCTCATGATGCCGCCAAGCACCAAATAGCGTGCGAACTTACCAATCACTATAAAAACCAGACACGATAACCACGGCAAACGTAACCACCCCGCCACCGCGCAAAGTGGGTCCCCAACGATCGGCAGCCAAGACAGCAAAAGAATTGGCGCGCCAAAGCGATGCACCCATGTCTGAGCCCGTGATTGCGGTATCGACGAATCCGCAACGATGCTCGCTGAGCCCGCGCCGACGTCTAGGCGCGGTCGCCGCCAGCGTTCAAAGGCCAGATGCGCGCCCGCTCCCATCCAATAAGTGATGAAACCACCCAAGCTATTGCCCGCTGTCGCCACGAACACCGCGGCCCAGAAAAGCTCTGGCTTTAACGCCAGATAGCCCAAAAATATTGGCTCAGAGCCCAACGGTAAGATCGTCGCGGCTAGTGCACTGACCACAAAAATTGCCCCCAAGCCGACCGACGGTAAGGCAAGCAGCGCAAGCAACGGGGCAAAGAGAGAATCCAGCACGCACTCCTAAAGGATAAGGATCTTATTTTTGGCACATGGGATAATGATTGTTCGAACTAGGAATCACATGAACATCGACTATCTCAAGCGCATTTTGACATCTAAAGTGTATGACGTGGCGATTGAAACACCGCTCGAGCGCGCCCCGCAACTATCAGCGCGCCTTGGCAACACCATCCTCCTTAAGCGCGAAGATACCCAACCAGTCTTTAGTTTCAAGCTGCGCGGCGCCTACAACAAGATGGCGCATCTGCCTCGTGCGAACCTAGCGCGCGGGGTGATCGCGGCTTCGGCAGGCAACCATGCACAAGGGGTAGCACTTTCGGCACAACGGCTAGACTGCAAGGCCACCATTGTGATGCCCACCACGACGCCTGCGGTCAAAATTGACGCTGTACGCGCGCTTGGCGCGCAGGTTGTTTTGCATGGGGATAGCTTTAGCGATGCCTATGCCCACGCACTTATTCTTGAAAAAAAACATCACTTGACGTTCGTTCATCCGTTTGATGATCCGGATGTCATCGCCGGTCAGGGCACCATCGGGATGGAGATCCTGCGACAACACGCCGGCCCGATTGACGCGATTTTTGTGGCGATTGGTGGCGGTGGCTTGATCAGTGGAATCGCCGCTTACGTCAAACAGTTGCGCCCCGACATCAAAATCATTGGCGTTCAAACGGTTGACTCTGACGCAATGGTGAAAAGCGTACGCGCAGGTCGCCGGATTACCCTCGCAGAAGTTGGCTTATTTTCAGACGGTACTGCGGTCAAGCAAGTCGGCGTCGAGACTTTTCGCTTAGTGCGCGAGTATGTCGATGACTTTGTAATTGTCGATACCGATGCGATCTGCGCCGCGATCAAAGATGTCTTTCAAGACACGCGCAGTGTTCTAGAACCCGCGGGGGCGTTGGCGTTGGCGGGTGCTAAACAGTACGCACTCGAGCACAAACTCCGAAATAAAACGCTGGTGGCAATCGCCTGCGGCGCCAACATGAACTTTGACCGTTTGCGTTTCGTGGCCGAACGGGCCGAAGTCGGCGAAGCCCGCGAGGCGGTCTTCGCCGTCACCATGCCAGAACAGCGAGGTAGCTTTCGTGCCTTTTGTGCCTTAATCGGCAACCGTAGCGTCACCGAATTTAACTATCGCATTTCAGACGCGCGTTTAGCCCACGTTTTTGTGGGGGTTCAGGTCGCAGACGCCACCGAACCCGAACGCATCGCAAAAAACTTTCGCAAGCACGGCTTTGCCACGCTTGATCTCACCCACGACGAAATGTCAAAGACCCATTTACGACATATGGTCGGCGGGCACTCGGCGTTAGCCGATCATGAACTGTTATATCGGTTCGAGTTTCCAGAGCGCCCAGGGGCCTTGACGAGTTTTCTGCAATCGATGAAGCCCGACTGGAACATCAGCCTGTTTCATTACCGCAACCAAGGCGCCGCCTACGGTCAGGTCTTGATCGGCATGCAGGTGCCGCATGGCAGTAAAAAGGCTTTCAAAGCCTTTTTAGAGGAGGTTGGATACCCGCACTTTAATGAAACAGACAACCCTGTTTACAAGTTATTTTTGTCGCATGTCGCTGCGCCAGACAAGGCGTAAATCAGCGCACCGATCAACATCGGTGAGCGAGTGCCTGGGGCATCAAGCCGACCGTGCCCGAATTACCCTAAAACTCACAGACGCTAAAAAATGGCGTGTCAGTTTCAGCAATCAGCGCCGAGCCGCCCAGGGCAGGCAGATTCACCACCGCTGCGGCCTCGGCAACATTACCGCCGAGCTGTTGCAACAACTTAATCGCCGCCAGCATGGTGCCCCCGGTGGCAACCAGATCATCCACCAAGAGCACTCGCTGGCCAGGCTTAATCGCGTCTTCATGCACCTCGACGGTCGCGTCACCATACTCAAGTGAATACGGCTGCGCCACGGTCTTGAACGGCAATTTGCCCGCTTTGCGAACCGGTACGAAGCCGACATTCAACGCATAGGCCAACGCGCTGCCAAAAATGAAACCACGCGCGTCAATCCCAACCACGGCATCGAGCCGATTGCGCATATGTCGATAGACAAACATATCAATCAGCGCACGAAAGGCTCGCGGGTCTTGCATCATGGGTGTGATATCCCGAAACATCACCCCTGGCTTTGGCCAGTCGGGCACAGTGCGGATGAGTCCGCGCACCAGCTCTTGAGGGTCTTGGTAGGGGATTGGCGTAATCATCAAACAGCACTCCGCAGTCAAAAATCAGTAGAAAACCTAACGCTTACTAAATTAAATGCTCAGACCCATAGAATACGCTAGCGGAGCCCCAACAGGGCGCCGAACCGTTTAAACTCAAGCCATGACAAGCTCAGATTTACGCCTGCCCCCAATATCGCTCAATGATTCAGCGACGCTGACCTCTGCCCGGCAGACCCTCGAACTCGAGGCTCAGTCGATTCTGGCACTCAAGTCGCGCCTTGGCGCCGAGTTTGTTCAGGCCGTTGAACTTATTCTGGCCTGCCAAGGGCGCGTGATTGTCTGCGGCTTAGGTAAAACGGGCCATATCGGGCGCAAAATTGCCGCCACGCTGGCCTCAACCGGCACCCCGTCTTTTTTTCTGCACGCCGCTGAGGCCGTACACGGTGACATCGGGATGATCGGCGCCCAAGACCTGTTGGTTGCCCTATCATATTCAGGTGCAGGTCAAGAAGTCCTGTCTATCTTGCCCGCGGCACACCGTCTTGGGGTCAAGGTTATCGCCCTAACAGGCAACCCGCACTCTGAGCTTGCTCGCCTGGCAGCGGTGCACCTTGATGTCGGGGTCGCGCAAGAGGCCTGCCCGCTGAACCTGGCGCCCACTTCTAGCACGACCGTCTCGCTGGCGATGGGCGACGCTCTGGCTGTCGCGTGTCTGCAGTCACGCGGCTTTGGCCCCGAGGATTTTGCCCGATCGCACCCAGGCGGCTCGCTCGGCCGAAAACTTCTGACCCGCGTTTCCGACGTCATGCGCCGTGGCAACGCCTTGCCGACAGTCTCCGCCACCGCGACGATGTCTGAAGCTCTTGAAGAGATGTCGCGCAAAGGGATGGGGATGACTGCGGTGCTGAATCCTCAGGGTAAGGTGCTTGGAATCTTTACCGACGGTGACTTGCGCCGCCTCATTGAACGCGAGGGCGATATTCGTGCACTCACTGTCACGTCTGGCATGACACCCAACCCACGACACATCAGTGCCGATGCCTTAGCGGTTGACGCCGCGCTGATTATGGACAACCACCGTCTCAACCACATGTTGGTCTGCCATGAAGACGGCGTTTTATCAGGTGCAGTGCATATGCATGACTTGATGGCCGCAAAAGTGATCTAGAGCTACACTACACATGAAACGTTCGCTCCCCATTACCCACCCCGCCGAGGCCCTGATTCTGGCTCGGATCGACCCTTCGGTGCGAGCACGCCTGCAAGGTCTCAAGCTCATGGTGTTCGATGTCGACGGGGTACTGACCGACGGAGGACTTTGGTACACCGAGCAGGGCGAGACCCTGAAACGCTTTCATGCCCTCGATGGCCATGGCTTAAAAATGTTAGCGGTGAGCGGGATTCAAGTCGCCCTTGTGACTGGCCGCGAGAGCCCGATCATCGCTCGGCGCGCTGCTGAGTTAGGTTTAGGTGCCGTGAGGCAAAACGTCCGCGACAAAGGGGCGGTCTTAACCGAACTGGTCACGCGCTTTGGCGTCGCGCTAGAGCAAACGGGTTTTATGGGCGACGACCTGATCGATTTGCCCGCAATGCAACGTGCTGGGTTTTCAGCCTCAGTGCCCGATGCACCGACCTACATTACACAGGCCGCGCACTGGGTCTCAGAGCGGCGCGGTGGCCACGGCGCCGCTCGCGAGTGCTGCGATCTCATCTTGGCTGCCCAACAACGCCTCGGGGTATTCTTCCAGCCCGGGCGACTGGGCTCCGGGTCCGTGCAGTGAGGGCCGCCAGATGAAAGAACGCTTTGCGATTATCGTCTCGCTGGTGATCCTGACCTTTTTGGTGATGGGCAGTTGGTGGGCCGCCGAATATTCTCAACGCGCGGTTGAGATTGACCCTCCTGTCAGACTGACGCACGAGCGCGACCACTGGGCAACACAAATTGTGCTCTTGCGCACCGACGAAAAAGGCTTCGTGATTCATCGTCTCGAAGGCGATCTAATGGAACACTTTCCAGACGATCAATCCTACGACGTCGTCCGCCCCCGCGCGTTTGGCCTAAAAGCAGACAGCCCGCTCACCATCGCCACCTCACAAACAGCGACGGTCTTTGAAGAAGGTGATCGTATCGTGATGAAAGGCGATGCGATATTACTTAGGCTAGCGGACGAGAAACGTCAGCCTCTGAACTTTCGTAGCGATGAAGTCACCCTGTTGATCAAAAAAGACCTCGCTTTCACCGACCTGCCTGCCATCGCCACCAGTGGGCGCTCGCGCATGAGTGGGACGGGCATGCGCTATAACAACGCCACGCAGCAACTAGACGTGTTTAAATCAACTGACGTTGAAATTGCACCAAAAGACACAACCGACAACTCTGAACCCGCTGCTACACGGCCCAAACGATGATGATTGATCTGTACTCTCACCGCTCAATTCGCTTGTTGTTAGCGTTTGGCTTGTGCGCTCTGCTAGGCGTGGCTCAGGCTCAAAAAAAGCCCTCTTCAACCGCGGCCGTGGCGCCACAAGAAGAGCCCGTGACAACAATTTTGTCAGACACTTTACATTTTGACGACACAAAGCGAGAAAGCACGTTTACCGGCAACGTTGTCATGACGCGCGGGCTGATGACGATGAATGCAGACAAGCTGAGTCTGCGCGAAGACCCTGAAGGCTTTCAATACGGCACCGGTACAGTCAAGCCTGGCAAACGAGTATTAATTCGGCAAGCACGCCCCGAAGTCTACGAAGTTCTTGAGGGCGTTGGCGTACGCGCAGAATACAACGGTAAAACCGAAACCTTTGACTTGATCGGTCAGGCGATCGTGACACGCTATATTTGCGGTCAGCACTTTGACACCGTCAGCGGCGAGCGCGTGCGCTATAGCCAAAAAACTGATGTCTACGAAGCCTTTTCTGGTCCAGACTCAGCCAATAGCGGCGGACGGGTGCGTTCGGTCGCGCAACCTCGTGCACGAGCCGATGCAGCCGTTGCAGAATGCAAGGCGAAAGAGGCTAGCCTACCCGCGGCGGCCCCAAGCACTGCCCCTGCTAAACCAGCAGCCCCTGCAGCGGGTGCGCGACGTCCACCTGCGGCGCCTGCTCGTCCTTAAATTCTGGTCACATGCAAACAACCAACGAAGTCGGCTCAACAACCTCCTCTGAACAACTCACTCCGGGACGCCTGAGCGCCACGGGTTTGCGCAAGTCGTATGGCGGGCGTATGGTTGTGCAAGACGTTTCGCTCTCGGTCAATAGCGGCGAAGTCGTCGGCCTGCTGGGTCCAAACGGCGCTGGCAAAACCACCAGTTTTTATATGATCGTTGGCCTGGTTGCAGCCGACGCTGGCCGCATCGAAATCGACGAAATTCCCATCAGCAGCATGCCGATTCATCAGCGTGCGCGTCGTGGCGTGTCCTACCTTCCACAAGACGCCTCTGTGTTCAGGCGCCTGACTGTCGAAGAAAACATTCGTGCCGTGCTTGAGCTTCAAATTGACCACGACGGAAAAAAGTTTTCAAAGGCAATGATCGAACAGCAGCTCGACTCGCTGCTCGAAGAGCTTCAAATTACCCACATCCGACGTAACAGTGCGCTCTCGCTTTCGGGGGGCGAACGACGCCGGGTTGAGATCTCGCGCGCGCTGGCCACACGCCCACGCTTTATTTTGCTCGACGAACCGTTCGCCGGCGTTGACCCTATCGCAGTGATCGAAATCCAGCGAATCGTACGCTTTCTGAAAAGCCGAGGGATCGGCGTCTTAATTACCGATCACAACGTGCGCGAAACCTTGGGCATTTGTGACCGCGCCTACATTATCAGTGAAGGTAAAGTCCTGACCACTGGCAAGCCCGAGGACATCATCAACGACGCCTCGGTACGCAAGGTTTACTTAGGTGAACATTTCAAGATGTAACTGCCTTTTCAGGCCAGAGCTTGCGTAAGCTCAACTTTGCCAAAAATATATGTCTTCAACGTGACATAAATAGGTCTTTTGCTCTTGATTTCTGGGGCGATCTGACTAAACTTAAAACTGTTATCCACTCAAACACGAGGTCAGCCTAGACGTCCTTTTCGCGCATCCGCGCACCCCTTCACTTTTTTGGAGAGTACGCTATGAACCTAAGCATTATTGGTCACCACTTAGACGTTACCCCTGCAATACGTGAATACATCCACAGCAAAACCGCACGCGTTCTGCGTCATTTTGATCACGTGATTGACATCCAAGTCATGCTCTCGATCGAGCCCTTAAAACACCGAGCCGAAATCACGCTTCATGTCCGCGGCAAAGACATTCACTGCGAAGCCTTGGCTGATAATCTTTATGCCGCAATCGACTTACTCGTCGACAAAATTGATCGCAAGATTATTCAACATAAAGATCGCACCCAAAACCACCATCACATCGCAGCCAAGCGTCAGCTATTTGAAGCGGTATAAGCTCTAACTTTTAGCGGCACTCAGCTCAACGGCCCCCAAGTCAATGCCTTGCAACTTGGGGGCAAGCTTTTTCAGCGCCCCAACAGCCCCGCAACATCGACGGGTTGGCTAATAGACTTGACCGAACAAGCCTGCCAGACTGACGCTCACACTTCAAATACTGCGTCATATAATCAATTCATGAAACTTTTGTCACGCATCTTGCCGGTCGAAAATATTGTGCTTGAACTGGCGGTCACCAGTAAAAAGCGGGTATTCGAACAAGCCGGTCTTTTGTTTGAAAACAGGCACGGGCTTGAACGCGCCGCAGTCTACGAAAGTTTGTTTTCGCGCGAGCGCCTGGGCTCAACAGGGCTGGGGGCTGGCATTGCCGTGCCGCACGGGCGAGTCAAAGGGCTGAGTCACTCGGTGGCGGCTTTTTTTAGGCTAGCCAAGCCAATCGCCTTTGAAGCTCCAGACGGGTTACCCGTGAATCAGCTGCTCTTTTTGCTAGCGCCAGAAAGCGCCGCGCAACAACATCTAGATATACTAGCCGAGGTCGCACAATTATTTTCAGACGACAGCTTTCGTCTGGCCTTGGCGCACGAAACCGATATCACTGTGGTGCACCGACTGCTCACGACAGGCTTGGTCTAAACACCGACAGGTACACTCGTTTAACCCCACGGAGCCGCTATGCTGACGGTGCAAGATTTAGTAAACGACAATATTGAAGACATTTCCTTCAATTGGGTGGCTGGTCAGTCTGCCGCCGATCGTCGCATCCCCGACAACGGCATGGCCGCGGCCGATCTGATCGGTCATTTAAACTTAATCCACCCCTCGCGCATTCAAGTGTTCGGTCGCGAAGAAATGGCTTATTACACGCGCTTTGATACACGCCGACGCGTCCATCACCTTGAAGAGCTCTTGGCGGGCGGTGTTCCTGCGATTCTGATTGCGGATGGCTTAACAGCGACAGACGACCTGATCCAAGAGTGTGACCGCAATCATGTTCCCTTACTCACGACCACCGAACACGCCGCGCAACTCATCGACTTACTGCGAATTTATCTCAGTCGTCGCCTGGCACCCGTCACGACGGTTCATGGTGTATTCATGGATGTCCTTGGTTTAGGTGTGTTGATTACCGGTGAATCTGGCTTAGGCAAAAGCGAGTTAGCGCTTGAGTTGATTTCACGTGGCCACGGCTTAGTCGCCGATGACGCGGTCGAGCTCTCACGCACGTCTCCCCACGTGATTGACGGGCACTGTCCAGCACTACTCCAGAATATGCTTGAAGTGCGGGGACTAGGACTGCTCAACATTCGAACGATTTTTGGCGAGACCTCAGTGCGTCGCAAAATGAAACTCAAGCTAATCGTGCATCTGGTTCGCGCCACAGCACAAGATAAATTTGAGCGCCTGCCACTCCAAGACATGACCCAAGAAATGCTCGGCTGTCCGATTCGTAAAGTCATGCTGCAGGTCGCCGCCGGTCGCAATTTAGCTGTACTCGTCGAGGCGGCAGTGCGCAACACTATTCTGAAATTGCGCGGGATTGACACCCTGACTGAATTCATGGAACGCCAAGCCGCAGCCATTGCACAAGGCAACACTTAAATGGGTGCGCTCAACGTTGTCTTAATTACAGGCATCTCGGGCTCTGGCAAATCGGTGGCGCTGCGCATGCTTGAAGATGCAGACTACACCTGTGTCGACAATCTACCTGTGCGGTTCCTGCACGAATTTATTACGTCACGTCGCGAAAATGCTGGCGAGCGCATTGCCGTTGCGATTGATGCCCGCTCTGCCGATGAGCTTGGCGAACTTCCCGAAATCATCACGGCGCTGCGCGCTGGCAATACACAACTGCGCGTCGTCTTTCTTGAGGCGACCGATGAAACGCTCCTGCAACGCTACGCTGAATCACGACGCCGCCACCCTCTATCAGATCGCATGCGCAAAAAGGGCAAAGTGCTCTCGCTCGAAGACTGTATCGCCCAAGAGCGCGAGCTCTTAGATCCGCTGCGCAGCCAAGGGCAAGTGATCGACACCTCTGGCCTCACCCCCGGTCAACTTCGTGCTTGGGTGCGCGACTTAGTACAAGCTGATCGTAGCCCTTTAGTGCTTACCTTTGAGTCCTTTGCCTTCAAACACGGAGTCCCACGCGATGCCGACATGGTGTTCGATGTGCGTTGCTTACCTAATCCGCACTACGACCCGGTCTTGCGTCCGCTGACAGGCCGCGACCAGCCGGTTGCCGACTGGCTGGCCGGCTCTGACGATGTGCAGCAGATGGTCGCCGATATTGAAGGCTTTATCCGTAAGTGGCTACCGCGCTACACAGAGGACACCCGCAGCTACTTGACCGTAGCGATCGGCTGCACGGGCGGGAAACACCGCTCGGTCTACGTAGTTGAGGCACTTGCGCGTCACTTCGCTGAACACACCCAATTGCTGGTGCGGCACCGCAACCAGCCTGGGCTGAGCTAATGCATAACACCGTCATCCGCATGGGGCGGTTGGTGTGTGTCTGTCTGGTTGTCGCACTACTTGCGGCCTGTTCAGGTGGTGCCAGACGCGGGGGCGGCTACTACCTTGATGACGGCCCCGATGCAAATCCCCCTGCCAACCTCGATGCGGTGCCCGACGCGGTTCCCAGGATCGAGCCCTTCGCACCTAGTAACGGCAAGCCCTACGTTGTCTTTGGCAAAACATACACGCCAGACATGAGCGGAGGGCCCTACAGGGTGCAAGGACGCGCGTCTTGGTATGGCAAAAAATTTCATGGCAACCCGACTGCGAACGGCGAGCGTTACAACATGTACGGCATGACGGCCGCACACCCAACCTTACCTTTACCAAGCTACGCACGCGTCACCCGCGTCTCAAACGGCAAAAGCGTTGTGGTGCGGGTCAACGACCGTGGGCCATTTTTAAATGACCGTGTAATTGATTTATCGTATGTCGCTGCCTACAAGCTGGGCATGCTTGGTCCGGGCAGTGCCGAGGTTGTCGTTGAGCGAATTACTCCTGACCAAATCCGAAACTGGCAGTCAGCACCCGCGGCGGTTAATGTTGCGACGGCCAGCAGTGCTCCCGTGCGGCCTGTCGTCAGCACACCGGCGTTGGTCGACGCCAACCCGATGGCGGCTCAAACTGAGCCTGCCAACGACAGCCAAACGACTGCGCCACTTGCCATCACTGCACCACCAGCGTCAGCATCGTGGGCGATGCGGGTCAACGGCACGGCAACCTTACCGCAGTCGTCTGCAACCACGGCCTCGTCTGCCGCGCCGCCTCTTGTACCAAACAGCGCCAGTACACCCGCCAGCAACCCGAGCGTGGTTGCCAACACGTTCACCAATACACCACCTGCACCAGGAAGTATGTATTTACAGCTGGGCGCCTTTTCTGATGCGAGCAAAGCTCAGGCGCTCGCTACGCGCGTCTCGACTCAAATTCCAGCTGACTTAGGGGCTGCGGTGCGAGTCGAGCAAACGTCGAATAACCTGCATCGCGTGAGGATCGGGCCCTTTGCAAGCCGAGAAGCCGCAGTGCAAGCCGTCAACCCGGTACAAACATCAACCGGCGTTGCGCCAAGTTTGTCACCGCCTTGAGAGCCGACCGAGCCTACTGAGAGGGCTTGCGCGACAGAGCGCGAGCATAGAGCGTATCGCGGGGTAAGCCGGTCGCCTTCGCAGCAATACGCGCCGCATCGCGCACCGAAACAGACTCAAGCAAGGCATCTAGCCACGCGTCAATCACCGCAGCACCCTCGAGGTCGAGCTCGGCGCTGGCCACCACTTCAGGCGCAGACACAATTACCACGTACTCGCCCTGCTCGCGGTGAGAATCTGCAGTCAGCCAGCCTGGTGCCTGAGCCAGTGGCATGCTGGCAAGCTCTTCAAACCGCTTGGTCAGCTCGCGTGCAAAGGCGACCTGACGGTCGGGCCCCAACACCTCGAGTAAGTCTTGCACACTGGCAACAATGCGGTGAGGCGCCTCGTAAAATACGGTCGCTGCAGGCAACTGTGTCCAGGTACGGATCCAACGCTGACGCGCCATCGATTTGGTGGGTGCAAAGCCCGCAAACACAAAACCAGGATACGCATCAGTCGTGACACCGGTCGCCATCAGCGCGGCAATCACCGCGCTGGGGCCAGGCAGGGGTACGACCTTCAGGCCGGCTGCGTGCACCGCTTGAACGACCCGCCCCCCGGGGTCACTGACGGCCGGCGACCCAGCGTCAGACACCAGGGCCACGCGCTGACCCGCCTGTAAGCGCTCAACAATCGCCGCCGCTGCACTGGCTTCGTTATGCCGATGAACGGCAATCAAGGGAGTCGAGATCCCCCACGCGTCCATTAGCGTGCGACTCGCCCGGGTATCCTCGGCCGCGATCACATCTGCGCGATCCAGAGCCTGCCATCCGCGCAAGGTTAGATCCCCCAGGTTGCCGATCGGCGTGGCAACCACATACAACGCATGGGTCGGCCACGACTGTTCGTCGACGCGCTGTCCGACACGCTGCCAGGCATCAGGCAAATCTTCAGGTAGGACAGGTTCGGTCATGGTGCTACACGAGGGAGGTGAATTGTGGCAGTGTAGTCCGCCTGTGGATAGATGTCCGGCTTGCAATTTACCAGAGCCCACCCTCTTTGCACCCAAGCCGTGACACTTGACCCTCACAACCACAATTCATGTCCATGCAGCCGCTCAGATACGCTTCTTCCGGCAACACTTTAATCCATGACAGCAGAACAATCACCCATTGAACCCTTATTTTTACTTGCACAGCAGGCGCAACGTAAAGCCTTGCTGGCACGCAGGCGCAAACTTGCCAGGCAAGCGCGGACCAAGCCTAATCTTATTCAAATGACCCGCGCGCCTCAGCGCTCGGCGCGTCAGCAAACCGGCGATCACTACGAACAAGCAGCCTGGCACCTGGCGCAACAGGCCGGCTGCCAACTGTTAGGTCGGCAACTCACCTGCCCGCTAGGCGAGCTCGACCTGGTCGTGCGTGATGGCGCACACTTAGTGTTTATCGAAGTCAGGCGGCGCGCCTCAAAGCGCTTTGGGGGCGCTGCGGCAAGCGTCTCAGACGCCAAGCAACAACGCTTTTTACGTGCTGCGCAATGGTGGCTGCCTAGGCTCGCGAGCCGTCATTTTGACCGACAAATACCCACCTACCGGCTGGATGTCATCGCCTTCGAATCCGACGGGGCTGTCTGGTATCGTGATGCGGTTCGCCTACTTCAGGATAAGTGAGATAATTCAGCATTCATAGCTTACGCGTACACCATGGATCTCGCCGCCAAACTGACCGCCCATTTCGAAGACAACATGGCTGCCACTCAGCGCAGCATGCAAGTCCTATCCGCCCCGCTCTTGCGCGCCATTGACCTGTGCTTCGGCTGCGTCACCAACAACGCCAAAATGCTCGCTTGCGGCAACGGTGGCTCAGCGGCCGATGCACAGCACTTCATCGCAGAATTGGTCGGCCGCTTCGAACGCGACCGCTTGCCACTGGCTGGCGTAGCACTGAACACCGACACGTCTATTTTGACCGCGGTCG
This sequence comes from Burkholderiaceae bacterium, assembly GCA_029866055.1. Taxonomy (GTDB): domain Bacteria; phylum Pseudomonadota; class Gammaproteobacteria; order Burkholderiales; family Burkholderiaceae_B; genus Zwartia. The sequence goes on along the minus strand of JARXAG010000146.1, from coordinate 23,283 downwards.
GTAACGACTACGGCTTTGATCAGATCTTTGCCCGCCAAATCATGGCGCTGGGTCAACCAGGCGATGTGCTGGTCGCAATCTCGACCAGTGGTAACTCAGCCAACGTGCAACTCGCTATTGAGGCAGCGCACGCTCGCGAAATGAAAGTGATTGCACTGACAGGCAAAGGCGGTGGCACCATCGGCAACTTACTGCTGCCCACTGATATCCATCTGTGTGTCCCACACGAGCGCACCATGCGCATTCAAGAAGTTCATATTTTGTTGCTTCACCTGCTGTGCGATGGCATTGACACGTTATTACTCGGAGACCCCGCATGAGACTGCTTGCCCCTTTTGTACGCCCTGTAACACTCTGCTTGGCCTTATCCAGCACGGTCGTCTTGATGCAAGGCTGCGTGCCGCTGCTGATCGGGGGGGCTGCCGCCACAACCGGCATTGTTGCAGTCGATCGCCGCACCGTTGGCCAGCAAGTCGAAGACAAGACCATCGAAATCAAAGTGGCCAATTCGATTCGCACAAAATTTGGGGATAGCGTGCGAGTCAACACCACGAGCTATCAAGGTGTTGTACTCGTCACTGGCGATTCGTTGGGTAACGATCGAAAGGCCGAAATCACTGAGATCGCAAGTAAAACCCAAAGCGTGAAATCGGTGTCCAATCAGGTCAACGTCGTCAAAGAGACCGCCTCGTTTGGTGAACTCAGTCACGACACCTGGATCAGCTCTAAAGTCATGACAACGTTAGCAACCACCAACGAGATCCCATCGCGCACCATTATTGTCGTGACCGACCGCAGTGTGGTGTATTTGATGGGTCTGGTGACCCAACGTGAGGGCGACCTCGCCGCAGCAGCTGCCGCGCAAGTCAGTGGCGTCAAACGGGTAGACAAGCTTTTTCAGGTGATCTCGGCTGCCGAAGCGAACAAGCTCGACGACTCCAATCGTGTGTTTAACAAAAGCTCCAGCAGCAGCAACACAACACCCTTAGGCGAAGCCCCTGCCGCAGCGGCCACAAGCAGTGGCGCTGGCGTTGAAGTCCTGCCGGTGAAATGAAAAAAGTATTCGCTGCTGCAGTCCTGATCGCGCTTGGTGGGCTAGGCTTCTGGCTCTTTGCCACGCCGCTCGCGCAGGCGCCCGATGTCACGTTTTCAACGTTGTCGGGTAAGCAGGTAAAGATGTCTGAACTGCGTGGCAAGGTCGTGCTGGTAAAGTTTTGGGCGACTAGCTGTGTCACCTGTATTGCTCAAATGCCTGACAATATTGACAACTACAACACCTACCGGGCGCAAGGCTTTGAAATCATTGCCGTGGCAATGCAGTACGATCCCGCCAATTACGTGATCAATTTTGTTGACACTCGTAAAATCCCGTTTACCGTTGCCTTAGATACCGTCGGACAAGTTGCACGCGCGTTCGGCGATGTCAAACTCACACCAATCGCCTTTCTGATTGACAAAAATGGTCAAATACTCAAGCGCTATTTAGGCGAGTACAACAAAACAGAGTTTCGCAGCACGCTCGAAAAAGCGTTGGCGGGCTAATGCGTTCGCCACACACTACAATTATTTTGATCTTACTGACGCTTCACTTCCCTCAACACGCTTTTACTGTTGCACACGCCCTATGACTAGCCAGCCCCAATCCACACAGATGCCTCCTGAAGTCGTTGCAAAAGTTTTGTCTGAAAGCCTGCCTTACATTAAGCGCTTTCATGGCAAAACCATCGTGATTAAATACGGTGGCAACGCCATGACCGAAGAGGTCTTGCAACGTAGTTTTGCCCACGACGTGGTGCTGCTCAAGCTGATCGGCTTGAACCCCATTGTGGTCCACGGTGGTGGCCCGCAAATTGACGAGGCACTGCGCCGCATCGGTAAAAAAGGCAATTTTATACAAGGCATGCGTGTCACCGATGCCGACACCATGGAAGTCGTCGAGTGGGTGTTAGGCGGCCAAGTGCAGCAAGATATCGTGCTCATGATCAACGAAGCTGGCGGTAAGGCCGTTGGCTTAACCGGCAAAGACGGCTGTTTGATTCAAGCCAAAAAATTGCTGATGCCAAACAAAGAAGACCCCTCTGAGCCACTCGACATCGGTTTTGTCGGTGAGATCGAGCACGTTGAGCCCGCTGTGGTCAAAGCCCTACAAGACGATCAGTTTATTCCGGTGATCTCACCGATCGGCTACGGCGAAGACGGCTTGGCCTACAACATTAATGCAGATGTCGTTGCCGGCAAAATGGCCGAGGTCTTGGGTGCCGAAAAGCTTCTCATGATGACCAATACGCCTGGCGTGCTCGACAAAGACGGCAAGCTGATGCGCTCGCTTTCGGCCAAGACCATTGACGCCTTGTTTGCCGACGGTACGATTTCAGGTGGCATGCTGCCAAAAATTTCATCCGCGCTTGATGCTGCGCGAAACGGCGTGAAATCCGTTCACATCGTAGACGGTCGTGTACCGCACTGTCTGTTGCTTGAAATATTGACCGACCGCGGCGTCGGCACCATGATTTCATCAAACTAAGCGTCAAGTGCCTCGGCTGCGGTTTCCTCAACATCCCCCCGTGCGCTCGCGCCGGGCGGGTGTACATCGCCCCTTGCAAGGTGGGCGCACGCTTTCAGGCTCAACTCCAACAGCGCAACAGGCGCCAGTTTGGTTGTTTGACCTCGACAATACGCTGCACGACACCTCGCATAAAATTTTTCGCGAGATCAATCTTGGCATGACCGCCGCAGTCATGGGAGCACTCGATCTGGACGAGGCTGCCGCGAGCGAACTACGCACACATTACTATCGACGCTACGGCGCCACACTACTGGGCTTGGTGCGACATCACAACATCGATCCTCACGCCTTTTTACAAAACAGCCATGCGTTTGATGTTGCCCCGTTAGTCAAAGCCGAGCGAGGGTTGCGCGATAAGCTCAACCGCCTACCCGGCCGCAAAGTCTTAGTCACAAATGCCCCCTTGCATTACGCACGGGCAGTACTCAAACATCTAGGGATTCTTCGCTGCTTTGACCATCTCTGGGGCATCGAACAAATGCAGTTTCTGGGGCGCTTTCGACCCAAACCCTCAGCGGCGTTAATGCGTCACATCCTTGCCCACGAGGGTATTCACCCTCGACGAGCCGTACTAGTTGAAGATACGGTCGAAAATCTCCGTGGTGCGCGAAAAGCGGGCCTGCGCACGGTTCATGTCTTTCATCCTGGGTCGTCCTTTGGCCGTTTCAAACACGGACGCCCCGATTTTGTCGACTTGCGGGTAAACTGCGTTGGCGACTTATTGTTGCAAAAGCGCCCCCTACGAAGCGTATAAGTCACATTCGATTGTTTAATCCCTCATGTTGCGCGAGATGACCATGTCAGTCAAAACAGGCGAACGCAAACATCAAATTCTGCAGATGCTGGCAGAAATGCTCGAGCAACCCAGAGCGGCCCGTATCACCACAGCCGCCTTAGCGGCTCGTCTACAGTGCTCTGAGGCAGCCCTCTACCGACACTTTGCCAGTAAAGCGCAAATGTTTGAAGGTCTGTTTGAGTTTATTGAGACCACCATTTTTACCTTGGTCAATCAAATCGTTGCCGGCGAAACCAATGGTGTCGAGCAAGCGCGACAGATAGCAGTGATGCTCGTGACCTTTGCCGAACGCAATCGCGGCATGACACGCGTACTGAGTGGCGATGCGCTCGTCACCGAAGACGAACGTCTGCAAGCCCGTGTCAGTCAGATTACCGAGCGCATTGAAACGACCTTTAAACAATCGCTGCGCAGTGCGCATGCCGCCGGCACGCTTGCACCGACCGCTGAAATCACTCCAATGGCGGCTCTGTTGACACATTGTGTGTTGGGTAGTTGGCTGCGCTTTGCTCAAAGTCGCTGGCAAGCGACCCCCACCACGCATATCGACGCGCAACTACGACTGATTTTGGGTGCGTGATCAGCAAACCGCTTGACACACTCTTGCGTTGGTGAAGCACAGATCCTCGGCGCTAACCTTCAGCCGCTAACGGCACGACCAGCACACACCGGGCACCCAGGATCGCGCTGCACTTTCACACGATGCCAGTCCATCTCGAACGCATCAAGAATCAATAGCTGGCCCTTTAATGACTGCCCGACCTGCGCTAATACTTTTATCGCCTCGGCGGCTTGCATGCTGCCAATGATGCCAACCAGAGGAGCAAATACTCCGGTTGAGGCACAGGTAATCGCCTCGACATCTTCGGCCTCAGGAAACAAGCAGTGATAACAAGGTGCCGCCGGATCACGCGGATCAAAGACGCTAATTTGACCTTCAAACCGAATGGCTGCGCCCGAGACCAAAGGCGTGTTGTGTTTGACACAAGCACGGTTGATGGCGTGACGCGTCGCAAAATTATCGGTGCAATCTAAAACCACATCGACTTGAGCGATCTGTGCGTCGAGCGACTGAGCATCCATGCGCGTCGTCAACGTCTGAACAATAATATCTGGGTTGAGTGCGAGCATCGTCTCGCGACCTGATACGGCTTTTAGATCACCGAGACGACTCGTGTTGTGCAAAATCTGCCGCTGCAAATTGCTGATTTCAACAGTGTCGTGGTCAGCCAAAATAATCGTGCCCACGCCGGCCGATGCCAAATACATTGCTGCCGGCGAGCCCAACCCGCCGGCACCGACAACCAACGCTTTACCCGCTAGAAGCTTTTCTTGTCCCTCGATGCCAAATTCATCAAGCAAAATGTGTCTGGCATAGCGAAGCAATTGCGCATCGTTCATTTGGTCGTCGCAGCGCCCCCGCTCGGCTGAACGGCGCTCGTCGCTTTGGGTGCCGCCACTGCTTTTTGCAGCGGCTTACCATCTAAAAAATTGATCGCTTGCTGCAGCTGGAAATCTTCAGGCGAACCAAACGTGAACGTTTTGGTGGTGTCGGCTAAAGGCGGCTGATCGGCAGTCCCTTTCACTTCAGCTTCATTTTGGCGGTTACTGAGGTGACGCTGTAAATCGGCTTCGCGCGGTACTCTGAATAAATCGCCCTCAGCCGTATCGGCCACGATTTCATCGGGGACGATACCGGTCGCTTGAATTGAGCGACCCTTCGGCGTGTAGTAGCGCGACGTGGTTAGCTTGATCGCTGTGTTTTCAGAGATCGGCAAAATCACCTGTACCGAGCCTTTGCCAAAGGTACGGTTACCCATGATCGTCGCACGCTTGTGATCTTGCAGCGCACCGGCCACAATTTCAGACGCCGAGGCAGAGCCCACATTCACCAACACGACCATCGGTACCTTTTTGACCCACGCGGGCAAGCCAGACAAATAGTCAGACTCGCCACGCGCGTAATCTGACGCAACCGCTAAATATTTATGCTTTGAATCGGGCGCACGGCCATCGGTCGACACCACAAGCGCATTAGGCTCGAGAAACGCAGCCGACACACCAATCGCGCTATTCAACAAACCACCCGGGTCGTTACGCAGGTCAAGAATCAATGCTCGTGGCGCGCCTTTCACGCTGAGATCTTTAAGGTGACGCACAAGATCTGAACCAGTTTTTTCTTGAAACTGTGCAATGCGAACGTAACCAATATTGTTGTCGAGCATTTTGCTGCGTACGCTGCGCACACGAATGGTGTCGCGAATGATTTTGATGACTACCGGTTGCGCCTGCCCCTGCCGAATGATCGACAGAGTAATCGGCGTTTTAACGGGGCCACGCATCATCTTGACCGCGTCGGTCAGAGACAAACCTTTCGTTGACGTGTCGTTAATCTTTGAAATCAAATCACCAGCACGAATGCCAGCCCGTGCAGCGGGCGTGTCTTCGATCGGCGAAATCACTTTGATCATCCCATCTTCGGTACCGACTTCGATCCCCAGTCCGCCAAACTCGCCCTGGGTTGCGGTTTGCATTTCTTTGAACGCGTCGGCATCCAGATACGCCGAGTGCGGATCAAGATCAGACAGCATGCCGGCGATCGCACCGTCAATCAGTTTTTTATCGGTGACGGGTTCGACATAATTATTTTTGATCGCAGACAACACGTTCGAAAATTGTCTTAACTCGTCAAGCGGCAGGGGTGCGCCACGCTGCGCGAGCGCGGTGATGCCCATGCTGAGCAAGATGCCCGCCACCACACCGACCGAAACCAGACCAAAACCATGTATTTTTCGAGTGCCCATGCACGTTCCTGAGTTAAAAACTGTTGAAGCCAACCTCTTGCAGCGGCGCCGCGCGCCTTAGCGCGCCAAAAGCTGAACCGGGTCAACGGCTGACCCGCGATGCCGTACTTCGAAGTATAGGGCCGAATCCACCTGTCCACCGGTACTTCCTGCAAGGGCAATTGTCTCTCCGGTTTTAACCGTATCGCCGACTTGCTTAAGTAAACTTTGGTTATACGCGTAGACGGTCAGATATTGCTGCCCGTGATCAATAATGATCAGATTACCAAAACCTCGCAACCAGTTCGCGTAGATCACTGTACCCGAGGCCACCACTTGGACCGAGGCACCCTCGGTGGCACGCAACAACACGCCGCGCCACACCCCGCCTTCGGGGCGGTCAGTTCCGAAGCGGGCCATCACCTGGCCCTTGACCGGCCAACGCAAGCCTGGTTTAAGGCCCGCCCCAACAGCGCCTGATTCAACTTGGCTTTCAGAGGCGCGGGCGGCTGCCGCCGCAGCGGCCCGAGCCTGCGCCTCTTTGCGTTCTTTGGCCTGGTTCGCCTCTTTAACCTGGTTCTCTTCTTGGGCCTGACGTCGCGCCTGTTCTTCTTGGCGAGCTTGCTCGGCCTGACGTGCGGCCTCGGCCTTACGAGCGTTTTCAGCGGCCTGGCGGGCGGCCTGCAGCTGCCCGGCAAGGTCGTCGACCAGGTCGGACAGGCGCTTGTCGTCACGGCCAAGCGTCGCAGCTTCGACACGCTGAGCCTGCAACTGCCCTTCAATCCGAGCCAACACCGTGGCTCGCTCTTTCTTTTGCGCCTCAAGTAGCGTTTTTTGCTCGGTTGTTTCTTGTACCAACCGAACCACATCCTGCCTGCGCAGCTCTGTTTTTGCCTCAAGTTCGGCCAAACGGTCAATTTCTTGTTTTACCGCGGTCACCGCCGCTGACCGCGCCCGTGAAATGTAATCCAAGTATGTCAAATCGCGACCAATCTGCTGAGGATCATCGCCTGATAACAGGGCCGTCCAGGGCGACAGGCCACTTGAATACTGCTTGCGCAATTGGTTAGACAGTTCGTCGCGCCGCATCACCAAGATCCCAAACTGTCGCTTGAATTGAATTTGTAACTCGTCGAGATCGGCTTGCGCCTGGCGCAACTGCGTTGCCAACTCGCTCAAACGCCGTGTAGTCACCGAAATTGCAGCCTCTGACACTTGCAGTGCGTCGGAAGCCTCTTTGCGTCTCGCCTCTCGCTCGTCGATCTCTTTTTGCAAGGCCTCAATGCGTGCGCGTAGCTCAACGCGCTCACGCACGACTTGAGCCTGTTTAGCGGCAATTTCAGCCGTAGTTGCCCAAGCAGCACCACAGACTGCTAACCCGCTGAGCGCCCCACACAGCCACCGCGTGAGCTGGCGCATGGAATTAATCCTTTTTTGCCTTGCCTTGCGCCGCAACGGCTGCCATCGCAGCCTCAATTTCAGCGGGGTCGCCCAGGTAGTAATGCTTGATCGGCTTTAAATCTTGATCGAGTTCGTACACCAGCGGTTGCCCGGTGGGAATGTTCAGATGCACGATCTCGTCGTCTGACACGCCATCAAGATGTTTAATCAAGGCGCGCAAGCTGTTGCCATGGGCGGCCACTAGTACCCGTCGACCGGCGCGAATGGCGGGAGCGATGCTTTCGCTCCAGAAAGGCAAAACCCTTGCCACCGTGTCTTTCAAGCACTCGGTCGCGGGCAGCTGCTCAGGGGTGAGCTTGGCGTACCGTGGGTCGAACCGCGGGTGACGTTGGTCGTCTAAAGCGATTGGATTTGGCGCGATCGCGTAAGCGCGACGCCAAATCAACACCTGTTCATCGCCATATTGCGCGGCCATTTCGGCTTTGTTTAAGCCCTGCAGATCGCCGTAATGCCTTTCGTTGAGGCGCCAGCTATTGTGAACCGGCACATACATCGTACCCATGGCGTCAAGCGCCAGCCAAAGCGTACGAATCGCACGGGTGAGCACCGAGGTGTAAGCCAAATCGAAGCCGTAGCCCTTGTCTTTGAGCAATTCGCCCGCCTTGCGCGCCTGCTCGCGCCCGGCCTCGGTCAAATCGACATCGGTCCAGCCGGTAAAGCGGTTTTCGAGATTCCATTGGCTTTCGCCGTGACGCATTAAGACTAATTTATACATGGCTGACACAGGTTAAAGTATGAAGAAGGACACCATTTTATAATTGTCTGACGCGTCACGCCCACCCTCCCCGATAATTTAGGGGTTAACCGTACTTATTTGGACACACCGTGGATTTTTTCTCCAATCAAAACAACCTGCTTTTGCTAGCCGTTGCGCTAGGTTCGGGGCTGGCGCTCACCTGGCCCATGATCCTACGCAGCCGCGCCGGCGCGGCGATTTCAAGCGCCCAAGCCGTACAAATGATGAACCACCAGCATGCGGTGTTGGTCGATGTTCGCCCCTCAGAGGCATTTAATGCTGGTCACGTGCCCCAAGCCCGCAACGTGCCCTTGGGCGACTTCGAAAAAAAGGCCGCAGCACTGCCTAAAAATAAGCCCATTATTGTCATTTGCGATGTCGGCCGTAGCGCGCTCGGCGCAGCGACGCGCTTACGCAAACTTGGCTTTACTGAAGTTGTCACCCTCGATGGGGGTCTGAAAGCCTGGCTGACCGCTGGGCTGCCTGTCACTGCTAATAAAACCGGAGCCTGATCATGTCTAAAGTTGTGATGTACACCACCGGCTATTGCCCGTATTGCTCGCGCGCTGAAATGCTCTTAACCCAACGCGGCGTCACTGAAATCGAAAAAATTCGTATTGATGTTGATACCGAACAGCGCGCTCTGATGATGGAGCGCACGGGTCGGCGCACCGTGCCACAAATTTATATCGGCGACACCCATGTGGGTGGCTTTGACGACTTGTCAGCGCTTGACCGCGAAGGCAAGTTGATGCCTTTGCTCAACGGCTAATTGTCGTGCGCGCATCGCTAAGCAAACTTGCCGCGCGATGTGCTCTGTTTCTATCGTTGCCACACACCCTAGCCATACGATCATTTCCCCTCCCCTGAAATTAGAGAGTTATTTATGTCTGACCAAAACGCCCAAGCCGATCAAGCTCAAAATACCAACGCCCCTGTCTTCAACATGCAGCGTGTCTACCTCAAAGATCTATCGCTTGAGATGCCCAATGCACCGAATATTTTCCTCGAACAAGAAGGACCGAAAGTTGAAGTGACGATCAATGTCGGCGGCCAAGCGCTGGCTGAAACGGTCTTTGAATCGACCATCACGGTCACCGTCACGACAAAAATCGGCGATAAGGTTTTGTACCTGGTCGAAGCCACTCAGGGCGGGGTCTTTGAAATTGCAAACGTGCCCGTCGAGCAGCTTGATCCGCTGATGGGCATTGTGTGCCCGACCATGCTCTATCCCTATCTGCGTGCAAACATCGCTGATGCCATCACGCGTACCTCTTTGCCACCGCTGCACTTGGCCGAAGTCAACTTTCAGGCGCTCTTTGAGCAGCGGATGGCAGAGGCAGCACAAGCCGCTCCGGCATCAAACGGCGGCGACTCAGGTTTAATTCTGCCGCCTGGCATGACGCGACAGTAATTTGAGCAACCCCAGCCCAACTCTGTCTACGGCTTCAGCGCCGCCCGTGCCCCAACACGTTGCGGTACTGGGCGCAGGAGCTTGGGGTACGGCGTTGGCGTGCGTAGCCGTCAGGCACGCGCCAACGTTGCTCTGGGCGCGTGACGCCAAGTTAGCAGAGGTCATCAACACCCAACACCTCAGTGCGCGCTATCTACCTGCAATCGAACTGCCCAACTCGTTAATGTGCACTGCAGCTTTATCGCAAGCACTGGCACATGCGCAGCGTGGCCCTGCGCCAGGGTTACTGATTTTGGGCGTTCCGCTCGCTGGGCTGCGGGCCTTGTGCGAGCAGCTTGCCGAACAACTCACGCCAACAACTCCTGCGCTCGCGGGCATCCTGTACACCTGCAAAGGGCTTGAAGCTGACAGCGCGCAACTGCCCAGCGAAGTCGCACTCTCAGCACTGAAACATATCAGCGGCATTCCCACGGGTGTGCTCTCTGGGCCATCTTTCGCACTTGAAGTGGCACGCGGGCTTCCGGTGGCGCTCACCGTCGCAAGCCATAGCGCCGACTTACGTCAGGCCACGATTCGAGCACTGCATGGCGGCAATATTCGCGTGTACACAAGCCAAGATGTCTTGGGCGTTGAAGTCGGTGGTGCGTTAAAAAACATTATGGCAATCGCTTGCGGCGTGGGCGATGGTTTAGGCTTGGGTACAAATGCGCGAGCCGCACTCATTACCCGTGGCCTCGCTGAGATGACCCGCTTTGGTGAAGCCCTTGGTGCACAAGCGGCAACCTTTTCGGGGCTCACCGGTTTGGGCGATCTGGTGTTAACTGCAACCGGAGACCTGTCGCGTAACCGACAAGTCGGTTTGGCGATTGGCCAAGGTCACACGCTTGACTCTTTGCTGGCCTCGGGCTTGACCGCAGAGGGTGCGCGCTGCGCGCGTGCGGTTCGTGAAAGAGCCCGCAAACTCAACGTCGAGATGCCAATCACCGAGGCAGTGTGCAACGTCTTATTTGAAGGCGTTAAACCCTTGGATGCCGTGACCCGACTGTTGTCACGCGTTGCGACCACAGAATAAACGTCCCATCATGCTACAGAGCAAAGAATATATGCTGCGTCATCTTTTTTTCTTTCTGATTGCCTTGTTTGCACACAACGCGTGGGCGGCGTGGCCTGCAGATCGTCCGATTCATTTAATCGTACCGTTCCCGGCTGGCTCCTCGCCCGACCTACTCGCTCGTCAGGTCGCCGAACCTTTGAGTCAGGCCCTTAAGCAAAATATTGTGATCGAGAACAAACCAGGTGTAGGTGGCAACTTAGGCACACGCTTCGTCGCGCGCGCGCCTAGCGATGGCTACACGCTGCTGTACACCATCAACGGCCCCCTAGTCACTGCCCCAACGCTGTATAAAAAAACCTTGGGCTACGACCCTGCCGCAGATCTGGCACCCATTACTTTGGTTGCTACTAGCCCAAACGTCTTGGTGCTCAGCGCGTCACTGCAGATCAATAGCACCGCAGAGTTTATTGAACGCGCCCGCGCGCGACCAAATGTCTTGAACTACGGCTCGGTCGGGGCGGGTAGCGCAGCGCATTTAGCAATGGAGCTTTTTAAACAACAGGCAGGAATCGAGCTACTGCACGTTCCTTACGCTAGCTTTCCGCAAATTACGACCGCCATGCTTGCTGGCGATATTCAAGCAAGCTTTATGGTGCCTGCAATCGCCATGCCTCAGGCAAAAGAAGGCAAGCTCAAAGTGCTTGGTGTGACCAGCCGACTTGCCTCGGCGTCCTTGCCTGGGGTGGCTCCGTTGGCCGCTCAAGGGTTTGAGGGCTTTGAGGCGATTTCGTGGCATGCCATGCTTGCACCTGCGGGCACAGACCCAGCCATTTTGCTAAGGCTTCAGCAAGTACTCTCTGAAATTTTAGCAACCCCACCCATCAAAGATAAATTTTCAGCTCAATACTTTTCTGCGGTGGGTTCAACTGCGCAAGTTCTGCGAGAGTTGATGCAGACAGAAAAAAAACGCTGGGATGAGGTGATGACGCGCCTGAACTTGTCTTTAGATTAGGTCAAGCTACACGCCGCCAATAAAGCCCTGTTGGCGCCACGCCTCGAACACAACAATTGCCACGGCATTCGATAAATTCAAACTGCGTTGTGCGGGCAGCATCGGCAGGCGGATTGTGTGCTCGGGCTGAAACAACGCTCGTTGCTGTGGCGTGAGACCAGCAGTTTCACAGCCAAAGACAAACACATCATCCGCTTGTAGGGCAATTTGTCCCACGAGTTGGGTTGCCTTCGTTGTGATCGCAAAGACTCGCTCGCGTGGCGCACCGGTTGCTGCAATCGCCAACTCAAGCGAATCGTGCACCTTGACTGGCTGCCACTCGTGGTAATCGAGGCCAGCGCGCTTGAGGCGCTTGTCGTCAATCTCAAATCCGAGTGGTCGCACCAAATGCAGACGCGCACCGGTGTTGGCGCACAGGCGGATCACGTTGCCCGTATTCGGAGGGATTTCGGGCTGCACAAGGATGACATCAATCATAGGCATCATTTTGCCACGTGCGCGGCGTATGAGCAGCGGCTAGCCCCACAACCCCTGCAGCACCCGCACTGAGTAAGGCCCTTGCAGCGGTGTGCATCGTACTGCCTGTTGTGACAACGTCGTCCACCAAGCCGACCCATACGAAGGGCACAGCCCGTTGGCACGCGTATAGACCCTCTACACTGTCGCGACGCGCACGGGCATCGAGCGTCTTTTGTGTGCAGGCTTCACGGGTGCGGATCAGCCACTCTTGCCGCAAGGGATAACCGCTCAAGCGGGCAAGTTCGCGGGCAAGCTCACTCGCGGGATTAAAGCCGCGACGTTTGAGTGCGCTTTGGCTAGACGGGATCGGCACAAGTGCACTAAGCGACGCCTTGGTCTGGCAAACCCTTGAGTGAGTTTGCAGACGGCTCCACAAACGCCGTGCAAACAAACCCGCGTAATCCAGGCGAGCACCCTCTTTAAAACGCTGAATCAGCATATCTCCGGGGTAGCTGTATTCGATCGCCGCCACAAGGCGAGAGTAAGCGGGCGGCTGGCGCAAGCACCGAGCGCATCGTACCGCTGGCACAAGCCCGGCAATCTCACCTGCCGCGAGCCACTCTGAGGTGCCTGAAGCCTCTAGAATCTTGGCTTGCTCGTCGCCCTCGGATGAAGCGTGCGACACTGCGGCCCCAGGCACCGCCTCAAAGCAAACGTGACAACGTGCCTGCACATTGACAGGCAGCTCAAGGTCTTGCGCGCAGCCCGCGCATAAGTCGCCGCCACGCGCACCCAAGCCACATAATGGACAAGCCGCCGGTAGACTTCGTAAAATTTTCTGAGAGATAGAGTACATTTTGGTACCTTTGTTTCGCGGCGCATCCGACATTTTCTCGCCAAGATCTCTTTTTTTGCCATCACCACGCTCACAATGTCCACCCCAAATACACTGCCGCTCAACTCTGCTCATGTCGCGTTACAGTTCAGTCGACGCGGCGACTTATCGGCGGCGCAGTTTTTGTACGGCGAGGTCGCGCGGCGCATGGATGAAAGACTTCGACTTGTACGACTGCAGCCCGAAAGAATCCTTGATGCCGGGTGCGGCGCAGGGCAGCAAATCGCGCTGCTCCATCACCGCTATCCCTCCGCGCGCTATATCGGGCAAGATCACACCTCGGCCCTTTTAGGGCAGGCGCAGCACGAAGCCAAGAAATATTTTTCTGCCGGTTGGCGTCAAAAGCTCGCGCAGTGGCGTGGTGCCTCGGCCAACACAGAATGGCTAACAACCGATCTGGCACAGACGGGTCTCGCACCAGAATGTCTTGAGCTTGTCTGGTCGAACCTCGCCTTGCACTGGCACGCCGCACCGCATGACGTGTTGCAAGAGTGGGGGCGCATTCTGCGGGTCAATGGACTGGTGTTTTTTTCATGCTTCGGGCCAGCCACTTTACAAGAGGTGCGCGCAGCTGCGCTACAAGCCGGCCTCAAGACGGTCACGCCAAGCTTTGTCGATATGCACGACTTTGGCGATCTGCTGATTGAAAAAGGCTTTGCTGACCCTGTGATGGATCAAGAGGTTCTGACCCTGACCTACGCCACACCCGAAAAGCTCTTAGCAGACGTCAAAGCGTTAGGCGGCAACCCAAGTGTTGGGCGACGCGCCGGCCTGTTGGGGCGCGACCGCTATCAAGCGTTGCTGGCAGCCCTTGAGACACAGCGCAAAGCAGATGGCCGCCTGCACTTAACGGTTGAAGTGGCTTATGGACACGCCTGGCGCAGCAGCACGCGGCGCGCAACAACTGGCGAAACCCGCGTCAACGTGAGCGCGATCACGAGAACGCCCCCCATGCGTTAGCCGAAAAATGACAGGTAGGCCTTAAAGCCCATGTAAATGGCCAAGCCAAACAACAGGTACGCAAAAATTCGCTTTAAGGTTTTAACCGGCAGGTTATGCGCTGCGCGAGCGCCAAGCGGTGCAAGAAAGACACTGAACAGCGCCAACACAATCAGCGCCGGCCAAAAAATGTAGCCCACCATCGTTGGTGGCAAGCCGCTTTGTCCCCAACCCGACCACACGTACCCAATGGTGTTAGCCAGCGCAATCGGAAAGCCTAGGGCTGCCGAAGTGCCCACGGCCTGATGCAGAGGCACATTGCACCACAACATAAAGGGTACTGAGATAAAACCGCCACCGGCACCCACCAAACCTGAAATGAAACCGATCGCACCACCCGACGCAGCCGTACCAACCGGGCCCGGCATATGACGCGAAGGTTTAGGTTTTTTGTCTAGCAGCATTTGCAAGGCCGAGTAGGCAACAAACACTGCAAAAAACAGCGCCAACCAACCTGTTTTCAGTAACGAGAATAAGGCCCCACCCGAGATCAAGCCGCCCACCACAATACCGGGCGTTAGCGCGGCCACAAGATCCCAACGCACCGCGCCCTTTTTTTGATGTGCCCGTACACTTGACACTGAGGTGAACAAAATAGTCGCCATCGAAGTCGCAATCGCGGCGTGCACCGTCAACTCAAGTGGCAAGCTCTGCCAAGTGAACAGCAAAGTCAAAAACGGCACCAAAATCATGCCGCCTCCGATACCCAAGAGCCCGGCGGCAAAGCCTGTGACACAGCCTAAAACCGCCAAAGCCAACGCAAATATCGGATCCATATGATTTGTCTCAATGTCTTAGTGCGCAAAGGGGCTTAGTATACTGATATGACCACCAGCGAACGGGCCGATCACCCCCTCTGGTGTACTGGGCGCCTCGGCGCGGATCTCACAACGACACGAATGCTATGGATTCTCTTGATACTGAAGTACTCAAACAAGCCCACCAATGGCTGGCAGGCGGGCACACCGTTCATCTCGCAACCGTTGTCAAAACTTGGGGCTCAGCACCACGACAGGCGGGCGCGATGCTCGCCGTGCGCAAGGATGGCCGTGTCGTGGGCTCGGTATCAGGCGGCTGCATTGAAGACGACCTGATTGCGCGTGCGCAGGCCGGCCAACTGCCGGCGCGCCCTGAGTGGGCCACCTACGGCGTGTCGCAAGAAGAGGCTGCTCGTTTTGGCCTGCCTTGCGGCGGCACACTCAAGCTGGTGATTGAACCTCTCGCTGCCGGTGGATGGCTAGATCGCGTTGTGGCTGTCACCTCAGAGCAAAGACTCATCGGACGCTGGTTAGACTTGAGCACAGGTGAATCAACTCTCACTGAAGCGAAGCCAGGCCAGCTTACCGAAGTCAAAGAGCAAGGCTGTTATTTTGTGTATGGTCCACATTGGCGCTTGTTGATTATTGGCGCAAACCAAACCGCAAAAGCCCTTGCACAAATCGCCACGATGCTTGAGTTTCAGGTTTTAGTGTGTGATCCGCGTGAAGAGTTCACGGCCGACTGGAACATGCCTGACGTCACTTTGCAACCCGGCATGCCTGACGACGCCGTGCTTGATATTCAAACCGACGCACGCACTGCCATTGTCGCGATTACCCACGACCCAAAGCTTGATGACATGGCACTGCTTGAAGCGCTACGCTCTAAAGCGTTTTATGTTGGGGCGTTGGGCTCATCACGCAATCAATCAAAACGTCGCGAGCGTTTGCTGAGCTTTGACCTCACTGAAGCAGACATCGACCGACTGCATGGCCCTGTGGGGCTGCAGATTGGCAGCCGCACGCCCGCAGAGATTGCAGTGGCCGTTGCGGCCCAGCTGGTGCAAGAGCGTCGTGTGTTTGAAGACGCGCGCGTAGGCGGGCTTGATACACCACCGGCGGGCGCTGCAGCGCCTTAACGTGAGTACTACGCTTCGCGAAGGCGCGTGTGGGTAGCCGTAGCAGTTGAAACTTAACTGCTACGTTTGCGGGCCTCGATGCCAAGCTGTTTAAGCTTGCGATACAGATGGGTGCGCTCAAGGCCTGTTTTGTCAGACACGCGCGTCATGCTGTTATTTTCGCGGGCTAGGTGATATTCAAAATAGACTCGCTCAAACTCATCGCGCGCCTCGCGCAGCGGTTGATCAAGCGAAATATCGCCGAGCAAACCTTGATCGGGCGACACTGCTGTCGCCACAATCGGTGCAGGCGTTGTAACAACCGGTGCAGCAACTGTCACCGCAACCGTCGCTTGAGGGTTGACCGGCGCAAACGCACCCGAGGCAGATTTTGCGACCGTTGTGCGGCCGCGCGCCAGACCTGTTGAAATCGTTTTTAGCAAGCGCTGCAAAGTAATCGGCTTTTCAAGAAAATCAATCGCGCCGATTTTTGTGGCTTCAACCGCGGTATCAATCGTGGCATGACCGCTCATCATAATGACAGGCATGTCTAGCAAACCTGCCGCGTTCCATTCTTTCAGTAACGTGACACCGTCAGTGTCTGGCATCCAAATATCCAGCAGCACAAGATCGGGGCGCCCACGCAAACGCGCCGCCCGCGCCTGCGCCGCGTTCTCGGCCAGCTCGATCGTATGCCCTTCGTCGTAGAGGATTTCGGAAAGCAACTCACGGATTCCGACTTCATCGTCGACTACTAAAATTCTAGCCATAAACTTTTCATCACCTATTGCAAGCTTGCATTATCGTTATCTTGTGACGTTGCGTCTACTGGTTCTGCTAATTGCGTCAGCAGAATCGACACCCGGGCGCCCCCTTCTTTGCGATTAGAGACATCAATTCGTCCGTGATGCTCTTCGATAATTTTACGAACAATCGCCAAACCTAATCCAGTACCCTGCGTTTTTGTCGTGACATACGGCTCGAACGCCCTTTGTAACACTTGTGCCGAAAAGCCGGCACCGTTATCGGAAACAGTAAAGCGCACTGCCGCCCGCTCGGTAGTTTCGGTCGCCCCCGCAGGAATCATTTGCGTGCTCACCCGGATCACACCCGGGTGCGACACCTCAGCCAAGGCGTCTCGCGCATTGGTCAACAGATTATGAACCACCTGCCTGAGCTGGGTTGGATCACCCAAAATGACTGGCAGCGCGGGGTCAAGTAAAACTTCAAGCCGCCACGGCTGAGCCGGATCCTCTTGTACTTGCCCGCTTAGTGGATCCCAGCCATACAAGCCTAGCACCTCATCCACCAGCCCATTGAAATCGACGGGGGTCAAGACTAGCGGCGGCTTGCGCGCGTATTCACGAAAATCATCGACCATGTGTTTCAGCGAGTTCACTTGATTCACAATCGTGTTGGTTGCCCGCTCGAGCAATTGTGCGTCAAGTGGTTCAAGCTTGTGCGCCAACTTCATCGCAAGACGCTCGGCCGAGAGCTGAATCGGCGTGAGCGGGTTTTTAATTTCGTGCGCTAATCGACGTGCAACCTCACCCCACGCCACGCTGCGACTCGCCGAGATCACTTCGGTGATGTCATCGAACACCACCATATAACCATTTTCACGGCCATCCACATTTAACTGTGTGCCTCGCGCCAGCAACGTCAGCGTAAACGCCTTTGCCTCTGGCCCGGGCTCTTGCAAGGTCAGTTCAAACTGCTCTTGCCAATGCGTGCGCTCTGAGCCCATTGCCGTATGCTCAGAAAAAGCCTGCCGGATCCGCTGTGAGAATTCAGTCATCCCTTCTACAGTCTGCAGCAGCCGCCCGGGTGCTGTACGCAAGTCAACTTTAAGAATCGATTGGGCGCCCTGATTAAAGGTCGTCAAGCAAAACCGCTCGTCAAACACCAGCACACCTGCCGATAAGTTCGCCAACACGCTTTCAAGATAGACGTTCGAACGCTGGAGTTGGCTGCGATTGGTTTCAACCATCCGACGTGCCTCGTCGAGTTGACGGGTCATGGTGTTAAACGAACGAGTCAACTGCCCCACTTCGTCATTAGAGGGCGGCTCGGGCAATGCACGATAGTCGCCCACGCTCACGGCCTGCGTACCAGACGCTAAGGCCAACAGAGGGCTCACCAATTTTTTGGATAAGTACAGCGCCACGGCGATTGCCGCAAATACAGCCAGCAATAGCGCCAAGGTGAGAGTCACCCCAAACAAATTACGTAAGCTTTGTCTAGACAACGCCAGCTCTTGATAATCACGATTGCCCTGCTGCACTTCACTGGCGTTACGGGCAATTTTTTCAGAAACTGGCTGCACCAGTTGTAGCCACCGTGATTCAACGTTAACGCCCAGCAGGCTTTCGGTGCGCTCTGGTGCGGCCAACGCCACAATTACCCGCAATTGCAGCCCGGGATCGACAGGCCCGCCCGCCAAACTGTCACCCGTGTCGGCATTTGAGTACCCGCGCGTGACCCTCAGCTGATTCAAAATTGCGGCCGGCGGGGGCAGCGGGGACAGCGCACCGAGCTTGTCGCTTGAAAACGCGATCACACGCCCACTGCCACTAAACACCATCGCATCGACTGGGCCACTTGAATCGCGCAACCGAGCTAGCACGCCTGCGACTTCTGCATCGGGTGTTGCGTTGAGCTCGGGCGTCATGACGCGCGCGCGCGACTCAAGCTCGGCGAGCTGAGAATCAAGCGCCGCTCGCGCCAGAGCCAAGCCTGACTCAAGAGCCGTATCGACACGCACGTTGAACCAAGACTCAATTGACCGAGCCATAAACTGCAAAGACACGCCATAAATCAAGGTGCCGGGCAACACGCCAATTAAGGCAAACGCCAACGCAAAACGCGCAGTCAAACGCGCACCAAACAAACCGCTACGCAGCTGCGAAAGCAGGCGCACCGTGAGGGCGACGACCCATACAAATAGCGCTAGAGCTAGCGCCCCGTTCAGCCAAAGCAACAAGCCTTGGTACTCAGCCACTCGCGAAGCGTTACCCGTTGACCAAGCCAGCAGGCCAAACAGTCCGGCACCGCTGCTGACCCCAATAAATAACGCCAGACGAAGCAATCTATTCATAGGCGCCACACCGCCAGCGTTTCGAACGATGCGCTCAATCCTTCGGGGCGACGTAACCCGTTCACTTAGCAGGCCCCGCTTGTCGAATCGAAAAATCAAACGGTGCCCAAGGGCTTGCAAGCGACCAGGCACTGCTTCTCGCTGCCTCAAGCTGCAAAGGACGGGCAAGCTGAGAGGCATCCAGTCGCATCCTGATACGCCCTTCATAACGCTGATTTTTATCAAACCGATCAGAAGGGGCCACGGGCCAGCCGCGCACTTGCTTCAGCAACGCCAACGCCTCGTTTAGCGACTTGACTGGTAAAAACAAGTCACCGGTTGCCACACGCCATTGTTGCGTCAGTGCGTTGTAGGTCAGGCGGCGAGTTAAGGTCGCCTCAACCAGAACACGGTCAAACCACCACCACCTTGGCGAAGTGATTTTTAAATCAAACGTAAAGTAAAGCGGCACACCGCGCTCAGCGGCTTCGGTCACCACTCGACCAAGATCAAAGGTCAAGTCAAGGTCGAGCGTGAGTTGCCCCTCGGTGATCAAGGGCTCGATGCGCTCGATGCGAGGCTCTGCTGCTTGGCTCACCGTGGCGACCAGGCACAACAACGTTGCAAGTACACCTAAAAGGCCTCGCTGACATCCCAGCAAAAAGGTAGCCCAAGCCGTCATGTTGTGATTAACACCTAACCCTGTCTAGAAAACAAAGCATAGAAGAAACCGTCTTGCCCTGCCGGTTGCTCGGCATTGGCCAAGCACGGTAACAACTGACCTGGCGCGGGCAGGCGTACCGCCTGGGTATGACGCTTTGAAAAGGCTTGGGCCTGCAGCTCGCACTCTTGCGGAAAAATCGAACACGTCACAAGTAATAATTTACCCCCAGGTGCGACCAGACTCCACAGCGAATCCAAAATTTCTCGTTGCAATTTGGCGGTCGGCTTGAGGTCTGTGAAACGGCGCAACCAACGAATATCGGGATGGCGACGCACAATGCCCGAGGCCGTGCAGGGCACGTCGGCCAGTATCGCGTCAAAGGGCTTGCCGTCCCACCACGTGTGCGCGCGCATGGCGCTTTCAGCGATCAACTCAACATCATCATTGAGTAACCCTAACCGTTCAAGATTTTGCTCGACACGACCCATGCGTGCGTTGTCGATGTCAAGCGCGGTCAGTTTGAGTGCCGCGAGCTCAAGCATATGTGCGGTTTTGCCGCCAGGGGCCGCGCAAGCATCCAACACACGCATGCCGTCTTTTAACTCAAGCAAAGGGGCGGCAAGCTGCGCGCCCGCGTCTTGCACCGACCACCAGCCTTGCGCGTAGCCCGGCAACGAAGCAATCGCCCGCGGCACATCGAGCACCAAGCCGGCCACACCGAAAGGCGTTGCAGCGATGCCGGCTGCGGCAAAGGCCTGTTCAACCGCCTCGCGCGTGGTCGCCCGCAGGTTGACCCTTAGTGTCAACGGCGGATGCACGTTGGCCGTTTCAAGCAGACGCTTCCAATCTTGGGGATAGGCTGCTTGCAGCGCTTCGATCCACCATTTTGGGTGGTTGTACTGGGCCTCAAGATCTTGCTCCAGCTGCGACAGCAACGCGGCGCGCTCGCGCTGAAAGCGACGCAAAATGGCATTGACTAAACCTTTGAAATTCAGCGTATCGCGCTGCCCCTGCGTGGCCTGTACCGCCTGATCAACCAAGGTGTGCGCCGTATAGGTGGGTGCGGTCGCGTCACGCTCCGCGGGGTCGCTCAGCGCAACCTCAAGCAGTAGCAGACTTAAGCCTAGCAGTGCAAAGACGGTGGGGTTTGGCGGTACGCGATCAAGCAGCAGACGGCGCAGCGCCATCGCCTGACCCCAGTGCCGCATCGCATAAAAGCTTAAGGACTGCGCTGAGGGCCGCAAATCGGGCCGAACCTCGAGCAAGGCTTCGGTCAAAGACTGGCCGGTTTCAACCGCGCCGATGGCTCGCGCGGCGGCCAATAAACTATCAGAGAGTGCGGGGGCAGCTTGTGTCATTGGGTGATTGTAGGGGCTAGCGTCGATCGCGGGTAAAATCTCGCTCTCTTTCATGTGGGCTGCGGCCTGCCAGGTGACGTGCCATGTCCTCTCCCAAAGTCGGTTTTGTTAGCCTCGGTTGCCCCAAAGCGCTTGTTGACTCTGAGCGCATTCTTACCCAACTGCGTACCGAAGGCTATTTAATTGTTCCTGACTACAACAATGCCGATGTCGTGGTGGTCAATACCTGCGGCTTTATTGATAGTGCCAAAGCCGAGTCCTTAGACGCAATCGGCGAGGCCATCGCCGAAAACGGCCGAGTCATTGTGACGGGCTGCATGGGGGTCGATGAGTCGGTGATTCGTGCCGTACACCCCAGCGTGCTGGCCGTGACTGGGCCGCAACAGTACGAACAAGTCGTGCGTGCGGTGCACGAAGCTGCACCGCCTAACCCTTTGCACGATCCGTTTACAGATTTGGTGCCGCCACAAGGGATCAAACTGACCCCGCGCCACTACGCTTACCTCAAAATTTCTGAAGGCTGTAACCACCGCTGCAGCTTCTGCATCATCCCCTCGATGCGTGGCGATCTGGTCAGCCGGCCCGTGGGTGATGTGCTTGACGAGGCCCAGCGCTTAGCGCGCGCCGGCGTCAAAGAACTGTTAGTGATCTCGCAAGACACCAGCGCCTACGGCGTAGACGTCAAATACCGCAGCGGCTTCTGGAACGGCCGCCCCGTTAAAACCCGTATGACCGAGCTTTGCTCGGCCTTATCTGAATTGGGCATTTGGGTTCGCCTGCATTATGTCTACCCGTACCCCAATGTCGACGAAGTGATTCCTTTGATGGCCGAAGGCAAAATTTTGCCTTACCTCGATATCCCGTTTCAGCACGCCAGCCCGCGTATTTTGAAGGCCATGAAACGCCCCGCCTTTGAAGACCGCACGATGGCGCGGATTCATCGCTGGCGCGAACAGTGTCCCGACATCACCTTGCGTTCAACGTTTATTGTTGGGTTTCCGGGCGAAACTGAAAGCGAATTTCAGTACCTGCTTGACTGGATGTCAGAGGCTCAACTCGACCGCGTTGGTTGCTTTCAATACTCGCCTGTCGAGGGCGCCCCCGCCAATGCACTTGAGGGTGCCGTGCCTGATGAGGTCAAGCAAGAACGCTACGATCGATTCATGGCTCATCAGCAGGCGATTTCAACTGAACGCCTGGCGCGCAAGGTGGGTAAAGAGCTCGATGTGCTGATCGATGAAGTCGACGAAGACGGCGCAGTCGGACGCTCAAGCGCCGATGCCCCTGAAATCGATGGCAGCGTATTTGTGGATAGCGCCGTGCCCCTGAAACCAGGCGACCTGGTGCGGGTGCGCGTCACTGACTCTGACGAGTATGACCTGTGGGCTGAAAAGATTTAGTGGGGTCACGTCCCCACATTGCCCAACTCTCAAGCCTCATCCGAAATGACGACCACTAGCGACGGATCAATCACCCGCCTTTGAACAGGATCTCGAGCAATATGGCTGCAACATTTCCACCGCCCTCGACGACAATCTCGACCCCTTTACGGGTCGGATTTGCCGGCACGCCTGAGTTCTCAGCCCAGGCTCTGCAGGCAATTCTGACGGCTGGGTTTACTGTACCGTTAGTACTCACTCAGCCCGATCGCCCCTCTGGGCGAGGCCTTAAGCTCACACCCAGCGCGGTCAAGCAGAGCGCCTTCGCGCATGACATTGCGGTTGCACAGCCGCGCAGCTTGCGGCTTGACGGCAAATATCCAGACGAGGCGCGCAGCGCTGAAGTGGCTCTTCAGGGGGCTCAACTCGACGTTTTAGTGGTTGCCGCTTATGGCCTCATCTTGCCGAGCTGGGTCTTAAACATGCCACGCTACGGCTGCCTAAATATTCACGCTAGCCTGCTGCCGCGCTGGCGCGGGGCGGCGCCGATTCAACGCGCCATCGAAGCCGGTGACGCCCAAACAGGCGTCACAATCATGCAAATGGACGAGGGCCTGGATACCGGCGCCATGCTGTTGGTTGAGTCTTTGGCGATAGCGGGCACTGAGACTGCCGCAACCTTGCACGACAAACTCGCCGAGCAAGGCGCGCGACTGATCGTGGCGGCTTTGCAAGCGCTTCCTCTTGGAACCTTA
>JARXAG010000115.1 GCA_029866055.1 Burkholderiaceae bacterium | reverse complement strand
AGGCACCGACTTTGCGACAAGCTCTGAGCCGACGGTGCCACTGGCACCGGCTTTGTTTTCAATAATGGCTTGCTGTCCCCAAGATTCTGTCAGTTTTTGACCCAAAATGCGTGCGACAACGTCGGTGCCCCCGCCCGCTGGGAAAGGCACAACGATACGCACTGATTTGGTTGGATAAGCCTGAGCGAGTGCTAGGCAGGGGGCGAATAATAAGGCGGCAAGTAAGCGTTTCAAGTTGGTCTCCTGGCCCGAGTTTTTACGAGCTTCTGTTTGAACCTCTACAATAAGGCTTTTGTCACAAAATTGGAACCTTTCTTATGTCTGGCCCTCTCTCCCACATCAAAGTTCTTGACCTGTCTCGCGTACTGGCCGCTCCGTGGGCCGCACAAAACTTAGCGGATTTAGGCGCAGACGTGATTAAGGTTGAGCGCCCCATCAAGGGTGATGACTCGAGGGCCTTTGCGCCTCCGTTCTTAAAGGATCAAGACGGTAATACCACTCGCGAGTCTGCTTATTTTTGTGCCGCCAACCGCGGCAAAAAGTCAATCACGATTGATTTGTCTAAACCCGAAGGGCAGCAGTTAGTGCGTGAGTTAGCAAAAAATGTAGATGTGATTTTTGAGAACTATAAGGTCGGTGATCTGGCGCGCTATGGCTTGGGTTATGAAGACATCAAAGCAATTAACCCTGCGATTATTTATTGCTCGGTGACCGGCTTTGGGCAGACTGGGCCAGAAAAAGATCGTCCTGGCTACGATTTTATGGCTCAAGGCATGGGCGGTTTAATGAGCATCACGGGCGAGCGCGATGACGCCCCTGGCGGTGGCCCGCAGCGCGTTGGCGTGCCGATTATTGACTTAACGACAGGGATGTATGCCTCAATCGCTGTTTGTGCGGCGATTGCGAATCGTGCCGTGACGGGTAAAGGGCAATGGATCGATGTCTCGTTGCTCGATTCTTGTGTCGCCTTTTTGGCGAATCAGGCAATGAATTATTTCGCAACTGGCGAGTCGCCCAAGTCGATCGGCAATGCGCATCCAAATATCGTGCCTTACCAAACCTTCAAAACTTCGGATGGTGCTTTGATCTTGGCCTGTGGTAACGATAATCTCTTCAAGAAGTTTTGCGAAATTGCCGAATGCACCCATCTTTCGCAAGATCCACGTTACGCAACCAATGGCGAGCGCGTCAAAAATCGTGTCGAGATCACAGCGATTTTGGATGAGATATTTTTAAAGCACACTACGCGTGAGTGGGTCAAACTGCTCGACGAGGCAGGTGTTGCGAATGGGCCAATCAATACAGTGGCGCAGGTGTTTGAAGAGCCTCAAGTGCTGGCACGCGGCATGAAAATTGAATTGCCACATGCAGTGGCAGGTACGGTGCCTCTGGTGGGTAGCCCAATGAAGTTTTCGGGTACGCCAATTAAGCACGAGATTCCGCCGCCAGCGCTGGGTCAACATACGGATGAGATTTTAAGTACAGTGTTGCATAAAGATGCCACACAGATTGCTGCGTTGAAAGCGTCAGGAATTGTTTAACGATTTAAGGTGCGAGAAACCTCTCGCCAAGAAGCACTCGAGATAAAAAACGGAGACAACATGTTCGATTTAATTATTCGTAATGCACAGGTATTTGATGGCTTGGGGCACCCTGGCGTACAAGCTGACGTAGCTGTCAAAGAAGGTGTCGTCGCTGAGATCGGCAAGGTGACAGGTCAGGCAAAGCAAGAGATCGATGCCAAAGGCTTATCCTTGATGCCCGGCATTGTTGACTTGCATACACACTTTGATGCGCAGGTCACCTGGGATCGCACGATGTCTCCTTCGCCTGCGCTTGGGGTCACCACTGTGGTGATGGGTAACTGTGGGTTTGGGATTGCGCCATGCCCCGCGCCGCAGCGTGAAACCATGATGAAGAATTTATCAGTTGTTGAAGGGATGGACTTGACCTCGTTATTGACTGGTGTGAACTGGGGGTTTGAGACCTTTCAAGAATATATGGATCAGTTGCGTGAGATTAAGCCGTATCTGAATACTGCCGTGTTTGTGGGGCATTCAGTGGTGCGCACCGCCGTGATGGGCGAAGCGGGCTCAGAAAAAGCCGAGCCCTCACCGCAAGAGCTTGAGGCGATGTGTCAACTCGTCCGTGACGCGATGAACGCGGGTTCAATTGGTTTTGCTTCATCGTTTTCGCCTAACCATAGCGGCTACGCCGGGCGGCCGATGCCTTCGACGATTGCCTCTGAGCAAGAGTTACTGGCGCTAACAGGCGTGTTGGGCGAGACCAACAAAGGCGTATTCATGATGGCAACGGGTTCGCGTGCAACGCCCGAAGTCATGGAAAAAGTGTCAATCAACAGCGGTCGGCCTGCGTTCATTTCGACGGTATTGTCGATGTATAACCCAGCAAATCCAGATTTAGCCATCACGTATTACGATAAGACGGCAGAAATGCGTGCGCGTGGTAACGAGGTGTATATCTTGACAAGTTGTCAGCCACTCTCGTTTGACTTCACCTTGGCTGAGCCATATCCGCTGATCAGCCATTCGGCCTTTGATGCGATCAAAAACAAGTCGGCCGATGAGATCAAAAAAGTCTACTTGGATCCTGCTTTTCGCAATGCGTTACGTGAGAATCTAAAGCATCCAAAAACTGGAATTTTGTTTTTAGGTGACTGGAAATATCTTGAAGTGGGTGAAACAGCGCTTGCTGAGCACGCTGACCTTGAGGGTCTGACAATCGAAGCGTTGGGTAAAAAATGGGGCAAAGACCCACTTGATGCATTTTTTGATTTGTCTGTCAAAGAGAATTTAGAGACTCACTTTACCGGTAAGTTCTTTAATCACATCGACGAAGGTGTGGCGCCATTGCTTAAGCATCCCTCGGCGGTTGTGACCTTATCTGATGCGGGTGCGCATTTGATTTACATGTGCGATGCGGCGTTTGGCTTGCATTTCTTATCGCACTGGGTTCGCGAGACGGGTTATTTCTCGCTAGAAGACGGTATTCGCCTTCTGACTAGCGAGGCAGCCGATCGCTTCAAAATTCCTAACCGTGGACGTTTGTTAGTGGGTAGCCCGGCCGACATGCTGTTGTTTGATCCTGCGACTGTGGGCAAGTCAAAGGTCGCAACCTTAAATGATTTACCCGGCGGCGGCTCAAGAAAAGTTCGCTCAGGGCTTGGCATTCACGGCGTGTGGGTCAACGGTTGCTTGGTGCATGACGGCAAAGATTACGTCGAGCTTGAGCAAGGCCCGGGTCATGTCCTAGACCGCTTCGATCACTAAGCAAGAACGATGGCAACCACCGCAGCACTCATGCAGGTTGCCATCGCACCAACCAACACCGAACGTAGTCCTAAGGCGATAATTTCTGGACGCCTCGCAGGGGCCATTGCGCCTAAGCCGCCAATCACAATGCCAAGGCTGCCAAAATTGGCAAACCCGCACAAGACGTAGGTCATGATCAGCTGGCTGCGGGCCGACAGTGCGCCCTCTGGCAATTTGGCTAAATCAAGATAGGCAATCATCTCGTTTAACGCAATTTTGGTGCCTAACAGTTGACCTGCTACGCCAGTTTCAGCCCAGGGGATTCCAAGCATCCACACAATTGGCTGCATGGGTACGCCTAACATGCGCTGAAGAGTGAGTGGCGCCTCTGCCACATTTGGCAGTAGCGCAAGAGCAGCATTTGCGAGTGCGACAAGTGCGACCAGCACAATCAGCATGGCAGCAATATTGACTACAAGTCGAACCCCATCACCCGTACCCGTCGCGATGGCATCCATCGTGCTGCCGTAGGTCGAGGTAGCTTGAAAGGCGATTTGGGCGGTGGCCGGATGTTGCGGCACCATTAAACGGGCGAGCATAATGACCGCAGGGGCGCTGACCACCGAAGAAATCAACAGATGGCTTGCCGCATCTGGAACAATCTGACTGAGAACACCGGCATAAATCACTAAAACGGTGCCTGCGATACAAGACATGCCCGAGGCCATGACAACAAACAGGTCAGAGCGACTAAGCTGCGCGAGATACGGACGTACAAGCAAAGGCGCTTCGACCATGCCAACAAAAATATTCGCTGACACTGAGAAGCTGGTAGCCCCATTCATTTTTAATGCTTTGCCTAGCAGCCATGAAAATACGCCCACAATTTTGGGCAAGATACGCCAGTGATACAACAGCGCGGCAAAGGCACTGATAAATAAAGCGAGCGGTAGCGCTTGAAACGCCAGAACATAGGCTGCACCGGGGTGGCTTTCTTGAAAGGGAAGGGGCGCACCGCCTAGAAAGCCGAAGACCAACGAAGTACCAGCTTCACTGGCCTTCTGTAACGCCAGCACACCCTGATTGATTAGCGCGACTGTGTCTTTGATGAAAGGGACCTTCAGCAACAGCAGCGCAAACACAAACTGTATGCCGACACCCGTTGCGATCAGACGAATTTTATTGGCCCGACGATCTTCACTGAAGATGATTGCAATCAAGGTGAGTACCAAGATGCCGGTCGCGGGTTGCAGAAAAGAGGTCATGCTGAGATACCTTTGATTTGGGTCGCTGGGCGAGACAACGACAGCTGCAAAAGGGATTGGTATAGAAAATGCAAAAGACAACTATTTTTTGCAACCTAAGCTCAACCAGCGAGTCACTCAGTTTTTACTGCTTACACTTCGCTTGCTGCCGAGAGTAAGGCCAACGCACGGCATGTTCACCTCTGAACCTTAAGCGATTGACGCACCCTAAGGCCGCATCGTAATGCATATTGAATTGGGCTTGAAAGCGCGCGGACTCAGTATATTGGTCTTCGCACTGTCATTTTGCTATCTGACCTATCTCTATCGCGCTGTGCCGGCGCTATTCACGATCGGGTTGTCGGTGCTGATTTGGCTATTTTATTGTGCGATCGCTGCAGCCGAGTTACCTCGAAAAGCCTTGGCCTACGGCGTGTTTTTTATTACTCCGTTTTTGACCTATAGCGGACAAATCGCCGTGCTACCGGGGTTTGGAGGTGAGGGCGCCTCATTGCCGTGGGTGGGGGTGTCTTTTGTGACAGCAGCGCTAGCGTTGCACATCTATCACCAGAAACTAGATGTTCTGACGCTTTGTCTCAATATTTTGCAGCCAGCCCGCATGGATTCTGGCCCGGTTGCAATGAGCAATGCACCGCTTGGGCGTCTGCGAAGGCGGCGGCTGAGGGTGTATGGCAGTTGGATCGCACTGGGTATCTTTTTTTACACAGTGCTTGCAACAGGCTTGGCGCCGTTTTTGGTTTTACGAGGCTCAACTGAATCGCTTGATATTCTGATTTTTTCAATTGTTTTTGAGCTCTACGTGTACTTCAATTTTAGTGGTCTGACTTTTGTTGTATTTGGTTTGCTAAATGCCGCAGGTGTTCGTACCAAACTCAATTTCAAGATGCCTTTTTCGGCCCGCAATATGATCGACTACTGGCAGCGTTGGCATGTCAGTTTGAGTGGCGTTTTAAAGACATCTTCTTTACACCCGTCAAGCGACAATATGGCGTGGTGATCGCGGTGATAGTCGTGTTCTTATCCTCTGCAGCTTGGCATGGGATGTCGTTGAATTTTTTTATTTGGGGGCTGTTTCATGCGATCGGTTGGCTGCTTGCGTATGCAATTGTTCGCAACGTCTCGCACAAGCGTGTTGCGCTTGGAATCAATTTGTTGCTGTTTCCTTTTTTTGTAGTCGTCGGTCGCTTAATTTTTTCAGAGTCAAACACCGCTTTGTTAGGGCTGAAGCTGAACCAGCTATTTTTTAATTTTTCGCTGAGCCCTCAGGCTTGGG
The DNA here is from genome assembly GCA_029866055.1 of Burkholderiaceae bacterium. Lineage (GTDB taxonomy): Bacteria > Pseudomonadota > Gammaproteobacteria > Burkholderiales > Burkholderiaceae_B > Zwartia. The sequence goes on along the minus strand of JARXAG010000115.1, from coordinate 3,493 downwards.
TGTTTCATTTGAAAGTGGATGGGCAATCGCTGTTCTTGCTGGGCTTGATGAGTGGCTGTGTAGTGCTCGAGATTTTTGCTAAGCGCGGTCGGCGGCGCTATCAATGGCTCAGACAAAAATGGATGTCGCCATTGTTGTTGTTACTGTCGGTCTGTTTTGGTTCGACGGGGCTTGGAGGAGTGTACGGTGCACGTTAATAACGGAAGAAAACTATGTTGCTAGCTGGGCTAACTGTTTTAGTGATCGGTGCAAGCCACTTGGCTAAGCCGACCTATTTGATCAAAACGCTTCATGATGAATTGACTGAGCGTGGTGCCCAAGTGCACAGCGTTGGTGTGTGTGGGGTAATGCCTAGCGATTGGCTAAAAAAGACGAATAGTCGTTGCGGCGGCGCCGAGCGTATTGAAGCTGAGCCGATTGTGTTGTCAATGGCCAGTGCCGCTCAAACTGTGCCTTTTGCGACTTTACTTGTGACCCAAAAGCCTGATGTCGTGGTCATCGTGATGGGTGACAATCTTGCAAATTACAAAGCCTCGAACTTTTCCCGCCCAGACGTTAAAAAAGAGGTGCTCAGCCTCACGACTCTGCTGGCAAGCAAAGCGATTCGGTGCGTGTGGGTCGGGCCCGCTTGGGGTGAAGACAATAAATTAGCGGGTAAAACGTTGAAGCGCACTCAAGAAGTTTCTGCGTTTCTCGAATCGCAAGTCAAGCCTTGTAATTACGTGAACTCTCTTGAGATGTCCAAGCCGGGCGAATGGAAAACAACGGATGGGCAGCACTTCTTTGCAGAGGGGTATCAAGCCTGGGGGGCAGCCATTGCCAATGAGGTTGAGCAGCTACCCTGATGGCGTAGTTGTTTGACCAATGTCGCGACGCTTTGTCTCGATCGCATCGTCGACTACCAGATCAGACTTGGCGTGGCATGTTGTTCATCTACGTTGCAACAACCTTGCGCAAGGTTGACTTATACTAGCAAAAAAGAGTCCTATCGGGCTCGCATAATGAACTCATCAAACAAGGTTTGGTGATCACGGAGCAAGCTATGTCTGACGTTGGTGAGGGCGCGAGCCTGAGCGCCGGCCGTCCCTCGAGGTCAGAGGCGTCGGTTTTCGCGGATTTGACTCATTTTTTTGCACCTCGCAGTGTCGCGATGGTGGGTGCAACAGAAGATCTTTCAAAGTTTGGTGGTCGCTGTATGCGCCAAACGATTGATTTCGGCTTCAAAGGCAACGTTTACCCGATTAACCCAAAGCGCGAGACTATTTTTGGTCAACGTTGTTTTGCTTCAATCGCGGATTTGCCTGAGGCGCCTGATCATGTGGGGATCGTGTTGCCTGCGCACGCGGTGCCAACCGCGCTTGAGCAATGCGCCGCGAGAGGTGTGCCCTTCGTCACGATTTTTTCCTCTGGGTTTGGTGAGTTGGGCACAGACGAAGGGCGCGCTGCGCAACAGCGCCTCGTCGACATCGCCCGAGCTGGCAATATTCGGATGATGGGGCCCAATTGCAACGGCATGGTCAATTTTGTCGACGCCTTTGCACTGACCTCAACAGCAACGATTCAAGGCCCGCGTCGTGCTGCTGGAGAACTAGGGGTTGTCAGTCAATCTGGCGGGGCTGGGCAAGTCAATGTGATGTGGCGGGCGCAGCAAGCAGGATTAGGGGTGAGTTATCAGGTCAGTTGTGGAAACGCCTGCGACCTTGATTTGATGGATTACGCGGCCTTTATGCTTGAGAGCGAAGCGACTAAGGTTGTCGCGATGTTGGTGGAAAGTCTCTCGGACGGTGAGCGTTTAAGAGCGCTGGCCGAGCGCTCCTACCAACTCAATAAACCGATCGTCATGGTGAAAGTCGGACGTACCGAGATCGGTAGTCGGGCTGCCGCCTCTCACACTGGGTCGATTACGGGTGCAGATGATGTTTGTGATGCGGCTTTGCGTCAGCTAGGGATCCTTCGTGTGGATGACTGCAACGAGCTCTACGAGACGGCGATGCTCTTGAGGCAACAAAAGCCCTTCAAGGGACGTGGTGCGGCTGCAACCTCAATATCGGGCGGCAATCTTGTGATGGTGGCTGATTTAGGTGCTGCGCTTGACATTGAGTGGCCCCAGTATCAAGCACAGACCTGCGAGCAACTTGCACAACTGCTGCCTGGTTTTGGTGCCACAGCAAATCCGACGGATCTCACTGCAGCAGCGATCGGTCAACCCGGAGCTTACGCGCGAGCCACAGAGATTATTTTGCAAGATCCTGCCGTTGATGTCTTGATTCCGGTGATGACCATTGCGAGTGCTGAGGACGTGCGTAGTGTGGCAGAGGTGTCTGCTCGTAGCGCTAAACCAGTGGCGCTGCTTTGGACCGGTTGCACCTCGAATGATCCGACTCTGACACATCAGGCATTAGTGGCTCAGGGGCATGCGGTGTATTCAGACGCCTCGCCTTGCCTGAAGGCGGTGCGGCGTGCCATGCAGTACTCAGAATTTCGCGAAAATCGCTTGCGTTCAACTCTCAATCGACCTGCGGGGATCGACCGTGTTGCCGCGCGGCTGTTACTCGAGCAACAACACGGCCCGATGACAGAACAAACGGCAAAGCGCCTGTTGAGTTGCTACGGTGTGCGAGTGACACACGAATACTTGGCCACGTCAAAAGAGATGGCTGTCGCGCATTGGTCGAAGATAAAGAGCCCGGTCGCTTTAAAGATTGTGTCGCCAGATATTTTGCATAAGACTGAAGCTCAGGCCATTCGTTTAAATCTAAATAGTGAAGAATCGGTTGCACAAGCCTATGGCGATATCATGGCTGCAGCGCTGAACTATCGCGCTGAGGCAAAAATTGAAGGTGTGCTCGTGCAAGAGATGGTGGGGCAGTCGCACGAAATGTTTGTTGGGATGGTGCGAGATCCAACCTTTGGGGCCGTCATGACTTTTGGCCTTGGCGGCATTTATGTTGAAGTCTTAAAGGATTTGGTGTTTCGGCTGGCGCCGCTATCGCGCCATGATATTTCAGAAGCCTTGAATGAACTGCACGCGATCAAGTTATTGCAAGGCGTACGTGGGCAGCCCCCTGCAGATATTGACGCTTTGGTTGACTGTATTGAGCGCGTGTCATGGTTGGCGGCAGATTGCGCTGACAAGATCGCAGAAATTGATATCAACCCTTTATGTGTATTGGAACTTGGGCAAGGTGTTCGAGCTGTCGATGCATTGGTGATCCTCTAATGTTAAAGATACATCTAGACAATACGGTACTAACGCTGTCGCTCGATCGTGCGTCCGCAGCCAATGCCTTAAACGCAGAGATCTATGAGGCGATGCATCAGGTGCTCGTCAACGCAGCCGCTCAAGACGACGTTAAAGTTGTTGTGATCACGGGTGAAGGTGCACGCGCCTTTTGTTCTGGTGCTGATCTGAAAGAGTTTTCGGATTTGAAGCCTGTGGCGGCTGCGCATCAGCGATTACATTTGCTGATGCGCTGTTTTCTTGATCTCATCG
>JARXAG010000038.1 GCA_029866055.1 Burkholderiaceae bacterium | reverse complement strand
ACACCGCGCACGTTGGCAAAGGCGGCAGCGCGTTCCAGCTCGATCGAATGACGCTGTCCATAACGAAAACTCAGCGCATAGACTTCAAAGCCTTCTTGCTGAGCCATGGCGACCACTGTGGTTGAATCTAAACCACCACTTAACAAACAGACTGCTTTTTTTGTCATTGAACGCTGATCGTGCTTATTTAGGTTGCCAGCTAATAATGGTAGGCAAGGTTATAAAAAATTGTTGGATACGCTGAACCCACTTGCTGCCTGGCGAGGCAGCAAGTGGGCTCGAATATTTTGCTATTTCGCAGTTGGCATCACAAATTCAGCGCCTTTGCCGATGGTTTCAGGCCATCGCTGCATCACTGATTTTTGCTTGGTATAGAAGCGTACGCCTTCTTCGCCGTAGGCATGCATATCGCCAAACAGGCTCTTTTTCCAGCCACCAAAACCGTGCCAGGCCATCGGCACTGGAATCGGGACATTGATCCCGACCATGCCGACCTGAATGCGGCGACTAAATTCGCGTGCGACGTTACCATCGCGTGTATAGCAAGACACGCCGTTGCCAAACTCGTGGGCGTTGATCAGTTCAACCGCCTGGCCAAAGTCTTTGACGCGTACGCAACCGAGCACGGGGCCAAAAATTTCTTCTTTATAAATGCGCATTGACGGGGTGACGTGGTCAAACAAACTGCCGCCCGTAAAAAAGCCTTGCTCGTGCCCAGCGACTTTAATCCCGCGTCCGTCGACCACAAGTTTGGCGCCTTCATTGACGCCAACTTCGATATAGCCTTCGATGCGTTCAAGTGCCTGACGCGTGACAATGGGGCCCATTTCAGCATCGAGTTCAAGGCCATTTTTGATTTTGAGTGTTTTGGCACGCGCGGCAAGCAAGGGGACGATTTTGTCTGCGACATCGCCAACCAATACGGCGACTGAAATCGCCATGCAGCGTTCGCCAGCCGATCCATACGCCGCGCCAATCAGTCCGTCTACCGCTTGGTCAATATCCGCATCAGGCATGACGACCATATGATTTTTAGCGCCACCCAACGCTTGCACGCGTTTGCCTAAATCGGCACCGCGTTGGTAAATGTATTGCGCGATGGGTGTTGAGCCCACAAAGCTGATGGCTTTGACATCAGGGTGCTCGAGCAGCGCATCGACCGCAACCTTGTCGCCTTGCACGACGTTAAAGACGCCGTCTGGCAGACCAGCTTCTTTAAACAACTGAGCCATAAAGATTGAGGCAGAAGGGTCGCGCTCGCTTGGCTTCAAAATAAAACAATTGCCTGCTGCGATCGCTACCGGAAACATCCAGCACGGCACCATGCAAGGAAAATTAAACGGGGTGATGCCCGCGACGACGCCCAACGGTTGGCGCATTGTCCAGTTGTCGATGCCGGTCGAGACTTGATCTGTGAAATCGCCCTTCAATAACTGCGGCATACCGCAGGCGAACTCAACGATGTCGATGCCACGCATGACCTCACCCTGTGCGTCGGTGAAGACTTTGCCGTGCTCTTGGGTGATGATTGAGGCGAGTTCGTCTTTGCGCTCGTTGAGCAAAGCTAAAAAGTTATTCATGATGCGGGCCCGACGAATCGGGGGGGTGTCAGCCCAGCCAGCAAACGCTTTTTTTGCGCTTTCAACGGCAGACTTGACGGTATCCAAGCTTGCGAGCTCAACTTTGCGCGCCACTTGCCCTGTAGCCGGGTTAAAGACATCTTGAGTGCGCGCGCCGGCAGTCGTGATGGCTTGGTTGTGAATCCAATGCGAAACCACACTGGGGATGACGGGCATCGGAGGCTGCTTAGACATACAAAATCCTTTAATTGTCGGTCGTGCTGAAAGTGAGGGATTGGGGACATTGTAAGATGGTTGGCTAGGTGTTTGCACTTGTTGTTAAACTTTGCCTCTTTCTTGTTCGATTGACCGGAGTCCTTCTCACACCATGAGTCAGCCCCTTCTTGGCAAAGTTGCCCTTGTGACCGGAGCCGCACGCGGTATCGGCCGTGCCTGCGCGTTGAAGCTGGCGTCTGCCGGTTGCGACATCGTCGCCAATTACTACAACAGTTCTGACGAGGCCGAGGCTGTTTGCGCCGAAATACGCGCGATGGGTCGACGTGCGATTGCGATACAGGCCAGCGTCGGTGTGCCCGATAGCGTGGTCGAGATGTTCGAGGTCATTACCAAAGAATTTGGTCAACTGGATATTGTGATTAGTAATGCCGCTTCTGGCGTGCTTAAGCCCGCCATGGAAATGAGCCTGAAGCATTTTCGCTGGTGCCTTGAAACCAATGCGTTCGCGGTCAATTTGTTGGCGCAACAGGCCTTGCCGTTGATGAAACATGGCGGCCGTATTGTGGCAATGTCCAGTTTAGGCGCCCAGCGTGCAATGCCCCATTATGGATTCATTGGCGCCTCAAAGGCGGCTCTCGAGTCGTTGGTGCGCACTTTGGCGCAAGAACTCGGCCCGCGCGGCATTCGGGTGAATACCGTTTCGGCTGGGGTGGTGGATACCGATGCGCTGAGTCACTTTCCAAACCGCGATCAGGTCTTGTCTGAATTCGCGGCTCGTACGCCAGCAGGCCCCAGTTTGCTGCCCACCAACGTTGCCGATGCCGTGTATCTGCTTTGTTTGCCAGAGGCAGCGTGGATCAATGGCCACACTTTGGTGGTGGATGGCGGCTTTGCAATTTCAGGTTGAACACCATGAGCTTTGAATCAGGTTTGGCGGGTAAGGTTGCAATTGTGACCGGTGGCTCGCGCGGCATCGGGCGTGCCATCGTTGAGTTGCTTGCGGCACAAGGCGTAGATGTCAATTTTTTCTATCGCGGCAACGAGGCCGCGGCGCTTGAGGTTGTGGCGAGCGTCACGGCTGCTGGCGGCAAAGCCGCGGCTCTGCAAGTCGACATCAGTGATTCTGCGGCCTGTATCGAGGCCGTGAATGCGGTGGCCGATCGCTGTGAGCGCATCGATATCCTTGTCAATAACGCCGGTATCGTGCGCGACAATCTGATGGCAGTCATGGAAGATAACGAGATCTCAGAGGTGCTTGAGACCAATATTGGCGGGGTTTTTAATGTGACCCGCCCAGTGATTCCGTTCATGATGTCTCAGCGCGCAGGTCGCATCGTGAACTTATCGTCTGTGGCTGGTAATAAAGCCGGGCGGGGGCAGGCGAATTATGCAGCGAGCAAAGGTGCAGTTGACGCTGTGACCCGAGCCTTGGCGGTTGAGTTGGCCTCGCGCAAAATCTTGGTCAATGCGGTGGCCCCTGGGGTGATTGATACCGAAATGTCGCTGCAGGTGCGCGAGTTGGCTGACGATGAAGTGAAAGCAAAAATATTACTTAAGCGGTATGGTCAGGCGCAAGAAGTGGCGAATGTTGTGGCTTTTTTGGTCTCAGACATGGCCAGTTACGTGACGGGTCAGATTCTATATGTCGATGGCGGCTTTAAGATGGCCTGAGTTTTAGGCTGAGGGGCGTCCAAGGTGTGATGGCCAGCTTAGCAGGACTTCACTGTACTTGAGTTAAAATAACGCGCGCTTACCCTATATTCGGAGCTAATTATGGCTGAAGCAGTCATCACGAAAGAAGAAATCATGGCGGTGTTTCCAACCGTCCAAAAAACGATGGCAGATGCCCTCGGTTGCGATGTAGATGACATCAAGCTCGATGTTTCCCTGATTGAGGGACTTGACGCCGAATCGATCGACTTCCTTGATATGGTGTTTCGCCTTGAGCGCGCCTTCAAAATTAAGGTGCCGCGTGGCAAAATCATCGAAGACGTACGCGGCGATATGCCCGTAACAGATTTCGAACAAGGCGGCGTCGTGACAGACAAAGGTGTGGCGCGCTTGCGTGAGTATTTGTCTGAAGTCGACGAATCACGTTTCAAATTACCGATGCGTGTTGATCACATCGCGCGGTTGTACACGCCCGAAACCTTTTGCAAGCTCGTGATTCGTGCGCAGCGCGCTTCACAAGCCGCTGGCTGATGGTCTTGAATACGGCGCGGGCCACTTCGGCCGCGCCAACCGGTCGCTTTGCTGCATTTTCCTTTGTCGATCAGATCACTCAAATCCAAGGGGTCACACGTGTGTGCGGCCTCTATACAATCCCTGAAAGTGTTGATCATTTCCCGGCTAGCTTAGTGGCCGAAGCGTTGGGTCAGCTGGCAGCTTGGGTGGCAATGTCTACGCTCGGTTTCAGTCATCGCCCGGTGGCGGCCTTAGCAGGCGATACAAAGATTTTTTCGCTGCCCAAACCTGGTGACACCCTTGAACTTATCATCGATATCGAATCTTGCGATGCCGAGTCGATTGTGTACCGTGGGCACGCCTTGGTCGATGGCCATAAGGTTCTTGAGCTCGCCGACACCGTCGGCTCAATGCTCGACATTAGTGAGTTCGACGATCCGGTGGCACTCGCGGCCGATTTTGCCCTGCTGAGTGCGGGTGGTCGTGCGATAGGGGCTTTCAAAGGTGTTCCTCGGCCGTCTTTGACTGACTTGCCAGAGTCAACCCTCGGGCACCTTCAGGCTCAGCTTGCGGTGCCTGCGCAGGCCGCTTTTTTTGAAGATCACTTTCCCCGTCGGCCGGTGTTTCCTGCAACCTTGTTGCTCGATGCACTGTTACAGTTGGCGGTTCGTGTGGCGGCGCAAGCCGCCAGCGGCAAGACGCTGCGCCTGACGCGCATCACAAACGTCAAGGTGCGTGCCTTTACAGCTCCTGGGGCAAGCTTGGTGCTGTCGGCCCTACTGGCCGCGCCTGGCTCAGACGAGCTCGAACCCTACATGGTCAAGCTCACTGCTCAGGGCGAAGGCAAAACTATTGCAGGCGCCAAGATGTATTTTGCGTTTGCCGGAGACACTGCATGATGACACGACGTCGCGTTGCAATTACAGGTATCGGCTTGGTGACCCCTGCCGGCCTTGACGTTGCCTCAACCTGGGCCCGTATCAAAGCGGCGCGTAGCTGCGCTGGGCCGATCACGATTTTTGATGCCTCGGGGTTCTCGACTCGCATCGCCGCTGAGGTCAAAGGGTTTGATGACTTACCACCGATTGACGATCGCAAGTTGCTTAAGTACGCCAGCCGTGCGCACAGGTTTGCCTTAGGCGCAGCGGATCAGGCGATTGCTGATGCAGGCGTGCGTCCGACCGCACAAGACGCAGCACGTTGGGGTTGTGTCGTGGGCGCAGGCATGATGACCATCGCGCATGAAGAGCTCGCCGCTGTACAACGCACCGCGGCACCTGACGGTGAGTTCGTTGCAAGTGCGCTATTGGCTGAACCGGTTGCCAACGATGTGATGGCTTTTAGTCGTAGCTTGTCTACAGCGGGTATCTCGCTCTTGCTGCGTCGTTTTGGCATACGCGGTTACGCCTCAACGGTACACACCGCGTGTGCGTCAGGTGGCCAGGCGATTGGCACCGCGATGCGTCTGATTCGGCGTGGTTTAGCCGATCGGGTGTTGACAGGTGGCTTTGATTCGATGATTTCACCGGTTGGCTTGTCGGGCTTTTGCCTGCTGTCAGCCGTTTCACCTGACAATGATCAACCTGAGCGTGCCAGTCGCCCGTTTGATTTAACCCGTAACGGCTTTTTGTTGGGCGAGGGGGCTGGGTTTTTAGTGCTCGAAGAATGGACTTCTGCCGTGCAACGCGGTGCAACGATTTACGCTGAACTCGCGGGCGACGGTAATTCTCTGTCGTCTTATCGCATTACTGATTCACACCCCTCGGGCGATGGCCCGATTCAGTCGATGCGTCGGGCGATTGCAGATGCTGGTGCACAGAACGCCGATATCGATTACTTAAACGCGCACGGCACGTCAACACCGATGAATGATCGCAGCGAGTGTGCTGCAGTCAAGGCGGTGTTTGCAGGTCGGGTCAACGCGGTGGGGGTGAGTTCAACCAAAAGCGTGACGGGGCACTTGATCGCTGCGGCAGGGGCGGTCGAGGCAGGCTTGTGCGCGTTAGCGATTCGCGATAGTTTGATGCCGCCTAATGCGAATTTGCAACAAGTCGACCCTGATTGTGATGTCAATATTGTTCGCGATCAACCGCGCGCGCAGCGCATCGGGATGGCACTTTCGAACTCGCTAGGGTTCGGTGGCAGCAATAGTTGCCTGGCGTTTCGGCATCCCGAAGATACCGCGGCACTTGTCGCTTCAGGACGGTGAGCACCATGAGTCGAATTGTCATTACCGGAACGGGCGCGATTTGCGGCGCTGGCACAGACCCCGCCAGCATTGTTGACACCTTGTTAGCGGGGCGCTCAGCATTGGCGCCCATTGCCAGTTTTAATGCCGAGCCGTTTCGAGGTGGTTTGGCGGCTGAAGTGCCTGATTACAACGGCGGCAAGTTGTTGGGTGACCGCAAACTACTCAAACTTGTACGCCGCTCAGATGTATTCGGCATTTATGCCGGCACCCAAGCGATTGAGCAAGCGGGCTTGCCTGCCTGGCAGGCAACGCTGACCGAAGCCGAGGCAGCACAATACGCAGATCAAACGGGTTGTTATGTGGGCTCGGGCGGGGGTACCGCCGAAGTGAACTATGATTTTTTCCCGCTGATGGCCGAGACGAAAGATGATTTGAATGGGTTTGGTCGTGAGTTGCCGAATATGGTCAACCCGATGTGGCTGCTTAAGTCGCTGCCCAATAATGTGTTGTGCCATATTAGTATTCGCCATCAACTCAAGGGCCCAAATGGTTGTATCACCAATCACACGTCAAGCGGTATTTTGTCTGTGATAGAAAGCGCCTGGGCGCTGCGTGAGGGTGATGCTCAACGCGTCGTGGCGGTGGGTCATGATGCCCCGATCGAGCCCCAAACCCTGTTGTATCTGGATCGTGTCGGTTTGATTGGCAAAGATAGTCTGCGACCCTTTGACCAGCGGCATGACGGTTGTTTACTGGGCGAGGGGGCGGCATCGTTCGTGCTTGAAACCGAAGCCTCCGCGCAGGCGCGTGGCGCAACCGTGTTAGGTGAGTACCTGGGCGGTGGCGATGCCTCTGAGGGCGAGGGCTTGTTTTGTATTCGCTCTGACGGTGATGGCTTGAGCCGTGCCATTGCGTTGGCTTTGGCCGATGCACAACTCAAGCCCGCTGATGTTGGCATGATTGTGGCGCATGGAAACGGGACCCAAGAATCAGACGCCTCAGAGGCTGCGGCCTTGCTTCGCGTGTTTGGGGCTGAGATGCCCCCTGTGACGGGGTTTAAATGGTCAGTCGGCCATTTGTTTTCTTCGGCAGGGCTCCTTGATGCCGCAGTGGGGCTAGAGGCTTGCCGACGTAAGGTGGTACCAGGTATCGCGAATCTCGAAACGCTCGCGGAGTCTTGCGCGGGTTTAAATGTCTCTAAGCAAACACGCGTGCCAAGCAGCGATGTGGTGCTCGTGTTATGCCGCGGTTTTGCCGGTACGAACGCTGCTTTATTGTTACGTGCGATCGCCTGACGTGACGCAAGCCGCGGTTCTTGGTGAAGCACTGCCAGATGGCTGTGCAGTTGATACGGTCGACATCGCGCGCATTGCTCGTCTCGTCGACGCGATGCCCGGTGAGCTCGACAAATTATTTTCGGCTCAAGAACTCACTGACGCGGGTGAGGGCGCCGGGCGCGTTGCCAGCTTGGCTGCGCGCTTTGCGGCCAAAGAAGCATGCCTGAAATTGTTTCCGCGCGAGACTGCACTCAATACGATCACGGCCATGGATTTTTCAGTGGTGCGCGACGCGTATGGGGCCCCGCACATCGTGGTGAGTGCCGCGGCTGAAATCGTCATGGGTAGGCACTTAGTCGCTGAGATCAAATTGTCTTTAACGCACACGCCGCTATCCGCCACTGCTGTGGCCTTGCGGGTGCCTAAAGTGATTGAGCCAAGTCGGGGTGGGCGCTTTTTATACCGCTGGTTACCTTACCGGCGGTCGGTGATTTTAGAAAACCTCAACCGTGTTTTTGGCGAGCAAGTGAGTCAACAGCAAATCACCTTGCTGGCGCAGGCGCACTATGGGCACTTACTGACGCTGTTAAAAGAATTATTTCAATTTCGATTTTTATCCGTGCAGCAAAAAAAAGCTATCGTGAAAGTCGAAGACGTATCTATCATGTGGGACGCCTATGCCCAAGGCAAAGGGGTCTTGATCTTGACGGGCCACTTCGGTAACTTTGAGGTGTCTACGGTTGCTGGGATCGAGCATTTTCCGCAGGTGAAGGGACACATTCATTTTTTGCGAAGGCCGATCAAACCCAAATGGCTGAGTGATCTACTGACAAACCGCTTTAAAAAAGCAGGATTTGGTGTGGTGGGGCGACGTGGCTCTCTTGAAGAGATTGTTGAGACGCTTGAACGCGGCGACGTCATCGTTTTTCCGTTTGATCAATATGCCAGGCGGCCAGAAGGCATTGAGGTTGAGTTTTTTGGCTATGCCGCAGGCACCTATAAAAGCATGGCACTCATTGCTTTGGCGACTGGTGCGCCAGTGGTGCCGGCAGCCTCTTGGCGCGAACCCGATGGCACGCATGTGTTACGGTTTTTACCCCCACTCACACCAATCGTAGATGATGATGTCGGGAGTGAAATCACGCGTAACACGCGCGCGTTCAATCAGGCTCTTGAGCTGGCAATTGTGCGGCATCCAGAGCAGTGGTGGTGGATGCACCGCCGCTGGAAAAATCAACCTACGTTAAGCTAGTGCGTTAGTTCGGTTGTTGATGTTTGTCGTACACATAAGTGCCGATTGCACCAATTGCTGCGCCACCCAAGGCGCCCCAAACAGGGTTGCCATCCGCGATCAGCGCAATGCCTGCGCCTGCAGCCGCACCAATTGCACCTGCTGACAGCGTGCGCTGTTGAGTGTTACTCATGTTTGAACAGCCGCCAAGGCTCAGTGCTGCGCAAACGGGTAAAGCCAGTAAGATTTTTTTCATCATCAATCCTTAAATATAACCATGTCAGACATCGTGCATAAAACCCTAAAGGTTTTTAGCGTTTGCAAGGAAACGTCTCACCCAAATAGCGCAAAATCGTATCTGACGCTGGGGCCTGCTTGAACTGCGGATTCGCGGCTGACCATTTGATAAAGTTATCAATGTGTTGTTGGCGTGTCAGGGTAGAGTTTTGCGCGCAGACAAAGCTAGGGGCCTTTTGAGGATGGCGGGTCACGAGGTAGGTTTCGTAGAGGCCTTGGCTGTAGCCGTGGCAAAAGTTTTGAGCCGCAACGTCTGCTGTGCTTGTACACAGGCCGATGAATTTTTCAGTGGTTGTTGTGGCGGCCGGTGCTTGCTGCGCCGAGGTGGTTGCACTGGCGAGAGCCAGGCAAAGCAAAGCGATTTGTTTGTTCATCATACTTCTCCGTGAAGCCTCGCCGTCTTAGGCGAAGAAATAAGGGGCTGATTACATCGCAATCGCTGCCTTTGAGTTGAGCAAAACCCGACGATTACGGTACTAAATAACGTAGCCGAATCATAACTTGGAAGTACAATTCTGCAAGTGTTGTTGTTTTTCTATCGAATTTCACTTACTTCTTAATCGAGACCCAATATGTTTAAAAGATTCGTTGCAGGTACAGCCACCCTTCTGTTCACGCTTGGCTTGACGGCTTGCGCGCCCACGACGCCTAGTGCGCCGCTTGAAATTCGTTCAGGTGTCATTCAACAAATCAGCGCAACGCAAATTGCACATAATCACGAAACTGGTGTTGGGGCTGTGATTGGTGGATTAGGTGGTTTAGGCGTAGGCGCGCTGATTGGCTCGGGCACTGGTAAGGCTGTGGCGATGGTCATTGGTGCGGTGGGTGGCGCTGTCGGCGGTAATGAAATTCAAAAATATTACGACAAGCCCGTTGCTGGCCAACAAATTTTTGTGCGTACGAGCAGCGGTGTTTTAGTGAGCGTGACGCAACCAACGGGTAATTTTCATGTTGGTCAAAGGGTGTATATCGAAGGTGCAGGAACCGAGGCGCGGGTGGTGCCTCAGTAAGAAGAAGTGCGGCGCATGATGACATTGCGCGTCTTGAAGTGAGGCTCAGCGAGTCTCGTTGACAAAGCGCTGTGATGTAGTGTTTTGTTCGGGTCGATTCACACCCGTAAAAGTAAAAAAAACCGCTGCAGTGCAGCGGTTTTTTTATTGGTAATCGCTTAAGCTTTTTTGACCCAAGCGTTACACCATCCTGGCCCGGCGACAAGCTTGCCGGGGAAAATGGCACAGGTGCCGGCTTCGGGTGACTTGCTGACGTAAAGCTGGCAGTTAGTGCAAACTTGGCCATCGACGTACTTCGGAAACTTGGCCTTATCGACTTGAGTGGCGACTGCTATGTAGCCCAATCCAACTGCTTGTGGTTCGGCTTCGCCGAGCATCGCTTGCGCGTTAGCTTGTTGTGCAAGAGGCAAGGTGGCTACGGCGGCTGAATAAATGATGAATTGGCGACGTGTGGTTTTCATAGCGGAATCCTGAAAATAAAAATGCTTTTTGAGCAAAATGGTGTGTGATGAAACGGCGTATCGTTGTAACGAAACTGTGATTAAGCTCGGCAGCAAAACCAACCCAAGCTGCCAAACTCATACCTAATTGTACGGTTTTCACAGCTAAGATGTTGTGAGGGCAGTGTGGTTAAATTTTGCTTGCGCTCAATCGGCATGGCGCTTGTCAAACTCCCAAACATCTTCAAAGCCCATCAATTTAGTCAGGTCAGTAAAGTCGTACAAGTCAACCGTGTTGTTAGTCGATGAACCTGTGCTTTTAAAATGCTCGTAGACCTTGGTCATGGCGTGCACGCCTGCTAACAGCGCTGTCACCGGAAATATCGCTAACTTAAAACCTAGTGCTTCAAGGTCAGCCTTGCTTAAGACAGGCGTGCGACCTTTTTCAACCATATTCGCCAACAACGGCAAATCAAATGATGCGCCAATCTTG
>JARXAG010000022.1 GCA_029866055.1 Burkholderiaceae bacterium | reverse complement strand
TTACTTTAGCAGCGCGATCGAGTGCAGAGACTTTCCATTCAGATCCCAATCTGAAAAGGTGATCTTCTGGATTCCTGGGTTTTCAAAGGAACGGACGCTGTAGCTTTTGGACTTTAAGTTGGCGACGATCACCCACTCTGTAAATTCATACGAATTTACGCCACCACCATAACCACTCGAGCTATCTAAGTGAATCGCGCCGTAGGGTATGTCAAAATTATTCATGATGTGCCAAGCTCTGCTTTCTTGAATGGCTGTGGTGGCAGCAGGAGTATTGAGAACAAACTGTGACACACGAATAAAGCGATCGGGGCTTAAAAAGCTGCCAGGTAACCCATGCATGCCGTTTCCAGAACTAGCAGCTGAAAATTTCTGACCCTTGACTGTTAAGGGCGCCTTATCTGTACCCGATAAATTGACGTAGTTGCCAATATTTTGAAGGTGCCAAGAAAATGCTGGGTCGTTGGTCATCGTGCCAATCGTGTTGTCGGTCATGACCAACTTACCGTCAAGATATTCAACCACCAAACTTTTGCCCTGCGAATCATGCAAGGTCATTCTCGCTTTAGCGACACCGCCCCATTCTTTTAGCGGCGCACTGTTCACAAACATCTTTGGCAGCGCCTCTTTTACCTCTTGAACCGTTGCAAAATTGGTTAATGCATACAACAGCATTTGCTGTGGCGCAATACTGTTAGATGACTGCTCTTGAGTGGGGGTTTGATACTGCGCTGTGTTGGGGGCATTTAATAATCCACCTACAAGACCCGCTTCATTCATCCCGTCTACATAAAGAGGCAAGCCAAACGCATTCGTACCAACAGTCGCATACTTAGCAACCCAGTTTTTGCCCGAACCCGATGCGCCATCAATGCCCACACCTTGGAAGGCATAACCACGTGGGGTTTTCAATATCGCAGACTTGAGTGGAATCCCGAACTCCATTGTTCTGCCATAGACGCGACCGTCATCGTTGCCCGCCAAGACCATTGAGGTGCAGGCGTGAGCCTGGGATAAGCCGATGAAACATGAAGTTAAAGTGCAAATGAGGTAGTTAACTTTTTTAAACATGATTGACTCTATATTGTGGTCGTTAAAGAAAAAAAACAATTATTCAGCCTGAGGGCGAACTCGCATCGCCGTTTTTTTAAGATAGTTCGATAAGGCGTTGCCACCTCGAGTCTGTGATAGCGATCTCTAGAATGTCTGTATGGTAGGCGTTGAGCTTTGGTTTGGCAACTATCAAACCGTATTGGATTGTTAACGTATTGTTTCAATGCTTACCTGCTCATCTCCAGTCTTTTGCCTGTTGAGCGAGATGTTTTTTGAATATCGTTGCGATTGGGGATAGTTTTTTACCTTTCGGCCTGACGATGTGCCAACTTGATTCAATAGGAAATTCTTTGCATTTTAAAATCGCAACCCCTTCTTGATCAGACTTATCACCCAGAGAGTATTTAGAGAGAACCGCGATACCTAAGCCGCCGATGACGGCCTGCTTAATTGCCTCATTGCTCCCCAGCTCGAGCCTGACAACAGGTCTGAACTTCAGCGTCTTAAAGTGTGCATCTGCCGCCATCCTCGTGCCTGAGCCCTTTTCTCTCAAAATGAATTTTTCATTTTTTAATGAAGCAAGGTCGATATTCTTTTTCTTGGCAAACAAGTGGTCTTTCGGGGCCACCAATAACAAAGGATTTGGCATAAACACTTCGTCTTCAATCTCTAGATGAAGCGGAGGTTGAGACATGATGTATAGATCATCTAAGTTCTCTTCTAGTCTTTTCACAACGCCATCACGGTTGAGTATTTCTAGGGCTATGTCAATTTGAGGATACTTTGAGCAAAAAGTTCCTAATATTCTGGGAATGAAATATTTTGCTGTACTTACAACGGCAACCTTTAATTTGCCTCGTGTTAATCCTTTGATGCCATCAATCTGCTGTTCAAAGGCTTCCCACTCACCAGAAATAGCCCTCGCCGTTTTGGTGAGCTCAATCCCCATCTGAGTTAAGTGAACTTTTCTGGCGACTACCTCGTAGAGCGGGACGCCTACCGCGTCGGTGATGTCTTTGAGCCCCATCGAAGCGGTTGGTTGGGTGACATGTACTAAGCGTGCTGCTGCACTGACGCTTCCGGTTTCTGCCAACGCCATAAAGAGGCGCAATTGTCTAAAGGTAACGTTCATAGGTTTTTATCTATATATAAACATTAGAAATTCGATTTTACTTGATATATGTATACCCCTAGAATCATGGAAAAAGGAAAGTCCGTGACGAATCTTCTAGACCCTTCTATTCTGTTTTTCATCTTCGGTATCTTCGCGGGTTTCGTCAAATCCAACTTAGAAATTCCTCAACCGATCTCACGCTTCCTCTCGCTATATCTCTTGATGGCCTTGGGGTTAAAAGGAGGTTTTGCGCTAAACAACTCAGGCTTTACTGTCGAGATTGCCGTCAGTATTGGGCTCGCAATCGCCTTGGCAATAGGCGTCCCGTTGCTCGGTTACAACCTATTAAAACGCAAGTTAGATAAGCTGGATGCCGCTGCGATTGCTGCCACCTATGGATCAATTAGTGCGGTCACATTTATAACGGCGACGCAAGTATTGGATCAGGCTGGAATTAGTTACGGTGGTCACATGGCCGCCGCGATGGCTTTAATGGAATCGCCCGCAATCATCATCGCTATTGTTCTTGCCAACCGCATTCGGCAACAACGCTCAGATAACAAAACGCCGCATACCTCGATAGGCAAGGTGCTTTACGAGTCTTTTACCGACGGCGGACAACTGCTCTTGTTGGGCTCGGTGGTAGTTGGCTTGATATCGGGCGATGCGGGGCATAAAGTGATGGCTCCGTTTTCGATTGATTTATTTAAAGGCCTGTTAGCTTTCTTTTTGTTAGACATGGGCCTGGTGGCCGCGAGAAGCATAGGCGAGATTAAAGGAAAGCCTCCTATCGCTTTGCTCTATGCCCTGATCGCGCCACCCACCCACGCACTCATTGCTTTGGGCGCGTGCCAACTACTGCGTGTGTCGGTGGGTGATACGATTCTGTTGATAATTTTGTCGGCAAGCGCATCTTATATTGCTGTGCCGGCAGTCTTGCGTCACGCCATGCCTGAAGTCAATTCGGCACTTTATATGGGAATGTCGCTCGGCATTACATTTCCGTTAAACATCATATTTGGCATCCCAATTTATAGCGCGATTGCGCTCTACTTTGCTTAAGGGATTACAGACCATTCATTTGCGCAAACGCAGCGACTTTCAAGTTTTCGGTGGTGCCCCCTAGCGCAATCGACTAGGGGGCACAACGTTGCACCCTAGCCTAGCTTTTCGGGCAAGCATTCGTTAATGGTTTTCCGCTCATGCGATCCTTTATCCATTCAAGATACATGGGTGCAGAAACGCCAGGGGTTGTAAAGTGTGTTTGCTCGCCCGGCAGCTGGATTCTTTCGACATTCGCACCCATCGAGCACATTTGCTTTTGATAAAGCTCATGCATCACCGGCGGAACGACAGTGTCTTTTGTACCCCAGTAAATCACAACGGGTGCCGCAGGTTTAACTGGCTTGACACTGCCGCCAACAAATGCCTTGAGCCATGCTAACGAGTTGCTAGCCTCAGGCTTCAACAAAGATTTGTAATTGTCTCCATAATTGTAGTTAAGGGTATCCGCCAACACGTGAACACATTTATTGCTTGATAACTGATCTACAGCCTTTGCTCCTTCTTCAGTCAGCAGATCGGTTAACTTAAGCTGTGGATAGGCTGCCTGAGTACCCCACAGACCCATCACAAAGTGGCCAAACAAGAATACGTTCGAAACATTCGCTTGAGTAAACTCTTTCATGAGCTTATCCGCGCTAGCTTGATCGACCGAAGTCTTTGGAAGTACGGCTGCGAGGTCCTCTGGCGCTAGGGCAACAAAGCCAAGATACTGCAAATTGTCTGCCGCGGTGCCTTGTTGGGCTTGGTAGTCTAATAAGCCAGCCGCCGCAATAGTGGCCCCACCGCCCTGTGACCAACCATAAGCAATCGTCTTTTTACCAGCGCCCAATTCTTGCATTGAACTCGCCGCCCTTGCTGAATTAATGACGTCTCTGCCGTTTGTTCCTGCAACAGCGTATTGATGTTTACCACCACCACCAAGACCTTGGTAGTCCGTCGCCACAACGACATAGCCCTCGTTAATCAACTCTTGCCCATTAGGAATGCCAAAGTCGGTATAAGAGTTTCCATTCATTAGAAAATACTGATTAAGCGCACGAGTTGGGTCGGTCACCTGTGACGGACCACAATTTTGAGCGGAGCCTGTCGTGCCATGAGCCCAGGCCATGATCGGTCGACCGTCTTTTGGGGCTGGGCCAGTTGGGGCAATCACTAAAGCAGTTGCAATCGTCTTGCGTTCACCGACATCGGATGAAATATAGGCAATCTTCCAAGCCTGCGCACCTTTGAGTGAGGTTTGAATTTGCTCTTTTTTAATCACTTCCCCCAACTTACCGACAGGGGTCATTTTCATGACTGATTCATAAAAGGGAGGGACAGGGGGCTGTGCGAAGGCGCTAGAAAAGGAAAAGCACGCCCAGATTGCCGTGGTTGCGGTCAACCCAACAATTTTAAAAAAACCATGGCGATTCGGTTTTGAAGGTTGTGTCATTGGCTAGCCTGTGTGGGGGAGGGTGGTCGAGCTATAAATACCCAATAAACGTTACTGGTTTTTCAGGCAGACGGCAATATAACTTAGTTGTGTGGCGGCATTGGGTGATCGTGGCGCTGAACATCGCACCGGTGCTCTTGAGGCTTTGTCATCAACTTATAACAAAACTTACTTAGGCACGTAACACATTGCAGTCATCCTACAGGGTCTAACCATCCACTCTCTTTTTTAAGGATTGCAATGAAACGTCGCCAATTTAATTTGAAAGCCATTTCGCTCTTAGCTGCCTTGACTTTACCTCTGCTGGCTTCACATGCAATGGCTCAACAGACTGTGCTGAGAGTGGGGCTTGGCCCGCAACAGCCGACCGCAGCAGACACACAACGCGTCTGGGAGCCTATCTACAAGGCGATTGCCGACAAGGTTGGTGCCAAGCTTGAGTTGAGAGTGGCAAATGATTGGGCTGGCATTTCAACGGCTTTAGCGAATGAACAACTGGACGTCGCGCAGATGGGGCCTTGGGGCTATGTGCTTGCGAACAGAAATGGCGGCGCGCGCATCATTAACACCATGTTGGTCAATGGTAAGCCCTTTTACAAGGCCATTATTGTCGGTCGTGCGGATCTGAAGGTCGCAGACTTTCCGAAGGGTGCCAAGGGCCTGTCGATGCAGATGCTAGACGTTGGCTCAACCTCTGGCTGGTTAGTCCCAACCTATATGTTGAAGCAGGCGGGTATCGATCCAAAAAGTTTCTTCGGCAAATACGCTGAAGGCGCCTCAGCAGCAGCCGCGCAGATGGCCACAATTAATGGTCAAGTGGATCTCGCAACGGGTTGGGATACCCACCGCAACATCATGATTCGAAACGGCACTATTAAAGAAACCGATAACAAAGTGGTTTGGGAATCAGAGCCCTTGCCTAACGAAGTTGTCGCAGTCCGTAAAGGCATGAGTCCTGAAATGGCTAAGCGTATACAGGATGCCTTTGTGGCCATCACCACTGAGGCCATTGCGAAGGATCTTCCTTACCCATACACAGGGTATATCTCTGCAACTGACGAACCCTATCAAATTTTAGTCAAGATGGGTCTCGAGCTTGGTGCGTTGAAGCCTTAATTTCTGATTGATAAGTTCTGAGCGCGCAAGCGTTCAGAACTTTTAAAGGAATTGAATTTAATTGTGAATCAGCAAGAGCACCATTCAATAACGCCGTACCTTAATCAATCAGGGCAGTACGTCGAGCCCAAGACCAATTGGCTTTCAAGAAAATCACTCACGCTTCTATTTACGCTGCTGGCAACACTCGTTTTTTTTGTGGTGTCTTGGCGTTTAAGCGAAGTTGATCCAATACGTTTGATTGAAGGTCTTCCCAGATTATTTCGTTGGGCTTCAAAAGCTTGGCCGCCTCAAACAAATGAAATCGGCATCATGTTGTACCGAGCGGCTGAAACAGTGGCTATCGCAACAGTCGCCACCACACTCGCGACACTCATCGCCTTTCCTTTAAGCATTTTAGTTTCTAAAAACATTACGCCGTATCCCTTGATAGGTCTGCCTTTCCGGCTAGCTATCAACACGTTTCGAGGTGTCGACACGGTCGTCTTTGCCTTACTGTTTGTTGCGGCGGTTGGACTTGGGCCGTTTGCCGGCGTTTTAGGAATGTTGATTCACTCGGTCGGTGTGATCGCCAAGCTCAATAGCGAGGCCATCGAGACCATACCAAGTGCACCGCTGGATGCGACCGCGATGACGGGCGCCAAAAAAAGTAGTGTCATCGTTTGGGGCTTAATCCCCTCCGTCTTTCCAAATCTTTCTTCAGTGTCGCTGTACGTTTGGGAGGCTAATGTCCGCACTTCTACTATTCTTGGGATTGTAGGTGCAGGAGGGATAGGCATTGAAATTAAAGCGGCGATCGACCTACTTGATTTTTCAAGGCTGTTTACGTTGACTGCCATTGTATTGTTGATGGTGACCATCATCGATCAGATCAGTGCTTACATCCGAGGAAAGTTAGTGTGAGGCCTGAACAGTCCACTTTATCTCTCATCAACGTCAGTAAAGCGTATGGCTCTCACAAAGCCATTCGCGACATTAATTTGCACGTGAGCCCAGGCGAGTTTGTTGTGTTGCTTGGTCCGAGTGGCGCGGGTAAGTCAACAATCTTTAAATGTATTAGTCAGCTTGTTCGACCAGACTCGGGTGAGGTTTGGCTTGATAGCCAACAGATCAATCACTTGAGAGGCAACGCCTTGCGCCTTCAACGAAGAAAAATCGGCTTGATCTTTCAACAGTTCAATCTTGTTTCGCGTTTGAGCGCTTTACAAAATGTATTGTTAGGGCGGCTTGGTCATATGCAGACTTGGAAGGCTAACCTAGGGTTGTTCAGCCAAGCAGACCGGCAGCTGTGCCTCAGATCACTTGATCGCGTCGGTATGCTAGACAAAGCGTACCAACGTGCAGATACTTTATCTGGCGGACAACAGCAACGTGTTGCGATTGCCAGAGTCATGGCGCAAGAGAGTAATTTAATTCTGGCCGACGAGCCTGTTGCCAGCCTTGATCCAGTGACCTCTAGACAAGTGTTGAGTCAACTGAAAGACATTGCAGCAGAAAGCCGTATGGCCATTTTATGTAGTTTGCATCAAACAGACTTGGCGCTTGAGTTTGCGGATCGCAT
>JARXAG010000007.1 GCA_029866055.1 Burkholderiaceae bacterium | reverse complement strand
GCCGGCCTGAGAGCACAGGGCTTACAGCCCGGCGAAAAGGTGCTGCTGCAGCTCGCGTTAAGTGAAGATATTTTGCCGCTATTTTGGGGCTGTCTGTTTGCAGGCCTTGCACCCATCGTAGTGCCTATCCCGGTCAGTTATAACCTCGAGAGCCGGGCACTCGAACAACTAGATCACATCTGGAAACTGTTGGGGCGGCCGCTCATTTGTACGACCGCAGCGCTTGAACCCGCCCTCAGAGGTTCGACTTGTCTGCCTGAATTTCAGCAGGCGCGCCTGGCAAATATTGAAAGCCTTCGCCAACAGACACCGATTGAGCTTGTGCATCAAGCTAAGTTTGATGACGTTGCCTTTTACGTTTTGTCCTCTGGTAGCACCGGGCTTTCTAAAGCTGTTGAGTTGACTCACGGCAATCTTTTGTCCCGTGGAATCGGCACAAATATACTTTGCGGCAACAAGCAAAGCGATGTCATCCTAAGCTGGTTGCCCTTTGATCACATTGGTAATATTTCTGCTTATCACATCAGCCCAGTTTTAGAAGGCAGCAAGCTGGTCTACGCGCAGAAAGAATTTGTTTTAGCGCGCCCGTTGCGCTGGCTAGACCTCATTCATCAACATCGCGTCACCCATGGCTGGGCACCTAATTTTGCCTTTGCCTTGATCAGTAAAGCGATTAAGGCGCAGCACGACGCCAATTGGGATTTGTCGTGTATCAAGGGATTATTAAGTG
Source organism: Burkholderiaceae bacterium (assembly GCA_029866055.1). Classification (GTDB taxonomy): domain Bacteria; phylum Pseudomonadota; class Gammaproteobacteria; order Burkholderiales; family Burkholderiaceae_B; genus Zwartia. The sequence continues at coordinate 10,852 of JARXAG010000007.1, read as the reverse complement.
CAGGCGAACTCATCGCCTATTCAACTGTGACCGAGTTTCTCGAAGTCACTCGCCCCTTTGGTCTGCGCTCTGACGGTTTAATCTCGGCGTTTGGCATGGCCGAGACTTGCTCAGGCGTGTCTTATCACCTACCTGCACCGGGCGGGTCGATCAAGTTTGTGCACATTGACCGTCACCATATTAGCGGCGCGATCCGACACGTCTCCCCCACAGATCCTGCCTGTATCTCGTTTGCGAGTTTGGGTCCGGTGATTGCAGGGATGTCAATGCGCATCGTTGACGAACACAATCAAGTGGTCAACGAAGACACTGCAGGAAGATTTCAGCTCAGGGGCGCTGGGTTAATGCCAGGCTATTTTCAAAACCCTCAGGCCAACCAAGCCTTTGTGCAAGACGGCTGGTTTGACACAGGCGACGCCGCGTTCATTACCCAGGGCGAACTGGTGATGCTCGGCCGCGTTGGGATGGGCATTATCGTCAACGGCGCTAATCTGTCGAACATCGAAATCGAATCGGCCGCTGAACAAATTGAGGGTGTAGAACCCTCGTTTACCGCCGCTTGCGCGGCATTTGCGCCTGGTACCGACCGTTTGCATCTCGTGGTGTTTTTCCATACCAAGCAGACTGATGACAAAGCACTAGCAGATCTCATCAAACAGATTCAGTCCAAGCTCACTCAACACGTGGGCATCAAAGCCGACTTCTTGATTCCCCTGGATGCCGACGCAATTCCCAAAACTGCAATCGGTAAAATTCAACACAAACAACTCACCGCGCGTTTTCAGCAAGGCGAATTCACTGCCGCGATCGCTCGCGTAGAGGCCTTGCGTGCTCAGTACTACGAGGCTCCGACCGCCTCTGCACTTCCTGCCTCAGAAATTGAGCAACAAATCGCTACGATTTGGCAAGAGGTGCTGGGCCTATCTCAAATCGGCGTGCAGGATAACTTTTTTGAGCTGGGCGGGGATTCCTTGTCTTTGGTGCAGTCGCACGAGCGGCTCATGGAAGTCTTCGGCCCAAGCTTGACCTTAGTTGATTTGTTCACCGCGCCAACAATCGAAATGCTGGCCAAACAGCTATCTGGTGGTAGCACCAAAGAAAGCCCAACAGAAAGGGGTCAGGCGCGCGCAAACGCTCGTCATCACCATCAAGTATCGGGCACATCCAGAGACGTGGCAGTCATCGGCATGGCCTGTCGTTTTCCAGGTGCCGACGATATCGAAACATTTTGGAAAAACTTAGCCGGCGGTGTTGAATCAATCACTTTTTTTGACGACAAAGATTTAGTGAAAAGTGGCTTTTCGCGCGAGGTCTTTGAACGACCTGATTATGTGAAAGCGAGCCCACTGATTTCGGATGCTCGAGGCTTTGATGCTGAGTTCTTTGGCTACTCAGCTCGCGATGCAGAGCTCATGGATCCGCAGCAGCGTTTGTTTCTTGAGTGTTCTTGGGAAGCCTTCGAAGTGGCCGGTTACGATCCGACCACGTACCCGGGCGTGACAGGGGTCTATGCAGGCGCAGCAATGAATACCTATTTGCTGAATAACGTTCTGCCCAATCGCAGCACACTCGATTCGCAAGATGATCTGAATGTCGCGACCCTCGACTCGATGGGTGGCTTCATGCTGATGGTTGCGAACGATAAAGACTACCTGACAACTCGAGTCTCTTATAAATTAAATTTGGGCGGCCCAAGCATCAACGTTCAGACGGCCTGTTCGACCGGACTCGTCACGGTTCATATGGCTTGCCAGTCGTTACTCTCTGGAGAAACGGATCTCTTTTTAACAGGAGGTGCTTCGGTACAGTCTCCTGAATATGCGGGTCACCTCTACCAACCCGGCATGATCGTCACGCCAGATGGACACGTTCGATCATTTGATGCTCAAGCACGCGGTACGATCTTTGGCAGCGGAGTCGGTGCGATTCTGCTTAAAAGATTAGACGATGCTGTGCGTGACGGCGACCATATCTTTGCTGTCGTGAAGGGCTCTGCAGTGAATAACGACGCAGGAGCCAAAGTCGGCTATATGGCACCGAGCAGCGATGGGCAAGCGATTGCCGTGGCTGAAGCGATTGCCGTCGCGAACGTGTTACCCGAAACGATTGGTTTAATTGAGGCGCATGGCACCGGAACCGAGATCGGGGATCCGATTGAACACGATGGCTTGGCGCAAGTGTTTCGGACACAAACGCAGGCCACTGGCTTTTGCGCCTTAGGCTCGGTCAAAACCAATGTCGGGCACCTGCAAATTACCTCAGGCACCGCGGGATTTATCAAAACGGCACTCGCGTTACACCACAAACTTATCCCTCCTCTTCTGAACTTTACAACGCCCAATCCGGCCTTGAAGCTTGAGCAGAGTCCTTTTTTTATCAATACCGAAGCCTGTGAATGGAAGACCACAGGCACGCCGCGTCGCGCGGGTGTGAATTCGCTGGGCATCGGTGGGACGAACGCGCATGCCATTTTAGAAGAAGCCCCAGAAGTCATCAGAGTGGCGAGCGCCACCAAACGACCTGCGCACGTGTTAATGCTGACGGCACGAAGTGAAGTGGCTGTGCGCCAGTATGCTGGGCGTTTTGCGCGTTACTTCACTGAGCACCCAACCGCGAATTTAGCTGACGTCTGCTTTACTGCTAACACCGGACGCAAGGTGTTTGACCATCGTATTGCGGTGGTCGGCAACAACACTCAGGATTTCATCGCTCAGTTAACAGCGATCGCAGACAGTCAACCTAGCCCAACTGCCTTCGAACATAACGCTAAGGGTGCAGCAAAAAATAAAGTGGGATTTTTGTTTACCGGGCAAGGCTCGCAATATCCCGATATGGGACGCGCGTTGTTCGACACCGAGCCCGTATTTCGTGAACAGCTAGAAATGTGCGCCGCGCTGTTTGCACCTTTGCTTGAACAACCGCTGCTCGATGTGATGTTTAACCACAAGACACCTGAAGCGCTCATCCATCAAACCGGCTACGCTCAGCCAGCGTTGTTTTCGGTTGAATATGCGTTAGCAAAATTATGGCAAACACTTGGCGTGACGCCCGATGTCGTGATGGGTCATAGCCTAGGCGAATATGCTGCGGCCTGTATCGCTGGAGTGATGAGCCTTCCAGACGCTGTACGTCTTGTTGCGAGCCGTGCGAACCTAATGCAAGCGCTTGAGCAATCGGGCGAAATGTGGGCTGTGTTTGCTAGCGCCTCAACGGTTCGGCCTTTGCTTGCCAAGGCAGGCAAAGATGTTTCGATTGCAGCTGAAAACAGCCCCGAAAATACTGTACTGTCTGGCTGCAGCGCACCCTTGGCTGACATAGTCAAACAGTTGACCGCGCTCGGTATTCGTACCCAAAAACTGAATACCTCCCACGCGTTTCACTCAATACTCATGGAACCCATGCTCGATGCCTTCGAGCAGGTGGCCGCGAGTATTGAGTTTCATACGCCGAACATCACCTTAATCTCGAATGTGACAGGCACAGCCGCTTCAGATGAGGTCACCATGCCTCAATATTGGCGGCAGCACATCCGACAGTCGGTAAAGTTTCAAGCTGGCATCGAGCATATGGCGGCACTTGGTTGCACAGTGTTTGTAGAAATTGGCCCCCGTCCCACGCTGACCGGGCTCGGCACTCAGTGCTTAAGCGACGCCCCGCTTTGGCTGACAAGTTTGAAGCCCAGCGAAGAGAATTGGACGACACTGCTCAATAGCTTGGCGCATTTAGCGATTCTTGGACGAGCCGATTTAAAAGGACTAGACCTCGGTCAACAGCGCTTACGCTTGCCTCTTCCCACTTATCCCTTTCAACATGTTCGTTATTGGATCGAGCGACCCGCTTCACAACAAGCTGCCACAAGTCAAACTCAAGCACAAAGTTTGCTAGGCCGTAAGTTGAGTATGCCCACACTCGCCAGCACGATCTTTGAGAACGACTTTAACGTCGACAGCCTGCCCTTTCTGAAAGACCATCTGATCCACGGCGAGACCGTGGCCTCAGGTGCCTGTCATGTCACGATGCTGCTCGATGCTGCGAAAGACCTACTAAAAGACAAACCCTTTGCGCTGAATAATATTCACTTTCCTGAACCGCTCTTGATTGAACAAGGGCAAACGCGCACGGTACAAGTTATCGTCGAAAATAGTGTCCAGGGTTCTCGTGAAGCCCAGTTAATTAGTTTTGAATCAAACACCTCGAACGAGTCTCTTGTTGTCAATCAACATGCGCAAGCCGATATCGTCGAGACACCCACTTCATCGCTTGAAAGACTCGCGATTGCGGAACTGCGCTCTGGTATGCCTACAAGCGTCAATCTTGAAGGCTTTTTGCAAGAGCTCGCTGACAGAAAAATTGTCCTCGGGCCCAGCTATCGCTGGGTAAAAAGTATTCAACGCAACGAGCGTGAAGCACTGGGCCTCATCACCGAACCAGCAACTCGGTCTGGACTGTCCGCGCAACAACGACATCCTGGCATGCTTGATGCAGGCTTTACGTTGCTTTTGGCAATGGGTATGCATCAGTCAGCAACCACATGGTTGCCCTTTGCGATCGAAACCGTTCGTGTGCTGACCCAAAGTCGTGAGGTGCCAACTTACGCCTACTTAGCGCTTCGAGATGGCAGCAACAACGAACACGCCACAGCAGATGTCAAACTCTGCGATGCGGCTGGAAACGTCTTGATCGAGTTGATCGGTCTGCAAGCGCGTCAGGCTGACTTAACTGCGCTGAATCGCAGCGCACAGCGCCGAGTCGCCACACTGATGCACGAACTGGCCTGGGATCCGATTGATCCGAACGCCGCGACAAACCCTGACTCGGCTACCAAGGCACCGTGGCTAATCTTTGCAGATCACAAGGGTGTTGGTCAGCGATTGGTGCAGCGACTAGAAGACTCTGGGCAGGCATGCATTGTGGTTCAGACACTTGGAGACTCAGTCGTTCAGGTCAACAGTCCGGTCCATACGATTGATTCGAATGATGCCCAAGCAATGACCGCGTTAATCGAGTCGCTTGGCGTCAATCCGAGTCTTGCAGGCATCGTGAATCTCTGGCCCCTGAACGCTTCGAGCCGTGACGCCGCTGACAAAGACAATATTCAACATCAACTTGCGTCGAGCGCGAGTGCGCTGCATTTGATTCAAGCGTGTGTACGCCTCAACGTCTCGGTGCATCATCGCTTTTGCCTAGTCACCGAGCGCGCGCAGGCCTTAACAGGCGACACCTTGCCCTTGAATATGGCTCAATCAATGTTGTGGGGCATCGGCATGACCGCGACGCTTGAACATCCTGAGTTGAAGACGACCTGTATTGACTTGCCTTCGCTTGAGGCCCAGGACGCCGTAGAGCACCTTTGGCATGCCATGCACCTCAAGCAAGATGAATGGCGGCTGGCATACCGAGGCAAGCAAGGGTTCGTTGCGCGCATGAGTCGTGCGCGTGATGTCGGTACCGTCGAGCAAACTCCCCTCACACTGTCTGAACAAGTGACTTATGTTGTCACGGGTGCCACGGGCGGACTCGGACTCGCGACAGCTTCGTGGCTGGTTGAACACGGTGCGCGTCGTCTGCTACTACTCAGCCGCAACCCGCTGTCAGTTGACGCCCAACACTCGATCAATTTAATGGTCGAGCAAGATGCAGTGATTACGCATCAAATTGTCGATGTAGCCGATCGACAGGCGTTGAAACACGCTCTGCAGGCAACTCAACACGAAGGGGCTCGTAAGTTAGGCATTGTTCACTGTGCGGGAGTACTAGACGACCATTTACTCATTGACCTCGAGTGGAAACATTTTGAATCCTCCAACGCTTCGAAAGTACTCGGAACGCTGAACCTGCACGAACTGACTCTAGAGTTGGAGCTTGACTGTTTTGTCATGTTCTCGTCTGCCGCATCGCTTTTGGGTAATCGCGGTCAAGCAAACTACGCAGCCGCCAATTGTTTTATGGATGCAATGGCACAGCAGCGTCGGCTTGCGGGTCTGCCCTCTCTCAGTATCAACTGGGGACCTTGGGGCGCCGTGGGGATGGCCCAGTCTGACTCTCGCATCACCAAACAACTAGCGGCGCAAGGATTGATTGCCCTAGAGCCGCAATTGGCTTTTCAAGCGTTGGGAGCCTGTTGGCTCGGTGAGCGATCACAAGTTGGCGTGATTGATTGCCAGTGGGAACAGTACTTACAGTCAGCTGATCATCTTCAATCATTTTTGACCAAGGTGGTCACCCGTTCGCTCGGCTCACCTAAAGAGCAACAACAGCAAAGCGCTCAATTGTTGCTCCTTGAGCAACTGACTGCGGCCACGCCTGCGCTGCGCTTGAAACGTTTAAGCAGTCTGGTCGATACTCAGGTCCGCAAAATCTTAGGCTTGGCAGACGCAATGCCTGTGCCCGAAGACCAACCATTGACCGAGCAAGGCTTTGACTCTTTGATGGCCGTGCAACTGACCAATGCTGTTGGGCGAATGCTGGGACAGCGTCTGCCGGTAAGCCTGGTGTTTAATTACCCATCACCCAAGGCACTCTCTCTGCACCTTTTTGAATTGATGAATACGCAACTCGTCAATAGTGAGGGTGGCGCTGAGACATCGAGTGTCAACCCTGCCTCGACAAACTCAAGCGACCAAGCTCGCTCTTTACTAGATGATCTCGATAAGCTTCTCGAACAAACATGAGCACAAAATTCAATCAGTGGGTCACCTGTCCGTTCCCTCAGCCCGAGGCTGAGCTGCGTTTGTTCTGCCTGCCATTTGCCGGAGGTGGGGCGTCGATCTATCGGGGCTGGGGCAAACTGCTAGGCTCGACGGTTGAAGTCTGTCCAATTCAACTGCCGGGCAGAGAAAACCGTTTTAGCGAACCTGCATTCAAGAATGTGCAAGCCTTGGCGCAGGCACTCGCCAATCAGCTGCAACTTTATTCAAACAAGCCATTTGCGATCTATGGTCACAGCATGGGTGCATTAATCGCCTTTGAGCTGACTCGCGTGTTGCAGTCTAACGGCATGGAGATGCCCGAAGTGTTGATGCTCGGCGCGCATCGCGCAGCGCATCTACCACGTACGCGCGAGACGCTTTACACCTTGGATGACAAGACATTCATTGAACGTTTGCAGCGTTTTGGGGGGTTTCCTGAAGAGGTACTGGCAAGCGAAGAACTGTTGCAGTTTCTGCTCCCGACGCTCAAGGCCGATTTTACGTTGTGCGATACCTACACCTATACAGACGACTTGCCGTTGAACTGTCCGATTCATGTTTTCGCCGGAGACTCCGATCCTGAGGCACCTCCTGCCGTGATGGATTCTTGGCGCAAACACTCAAGTGTTGACACACACATGCACACGTTTCAGGCAGGACATTTTTTTATCCGTACCGATCTTGATCTCGTCATAGACACCTTGAAAACTATCCAACAGTTCTCACGCACTGGATTTGCTGGCAGTGAATATGCCTGAAGCACAGTCGTCTGGACAAGAGCCTCTCTCAGTTCGCGAGGACGCATATCGGCAAGCTTTGCAAAAGGCTAGTCAGACGATTCGTCAGTTGCTCGCAGAGAATGCCGCTTTACAAAAAAAAGAGGCAATCGCTATCATTGGAATGGCCTGCCGCTTTCCTGCAGGCGCCAATAGCCCAGAGCAATACTGGAACTTGTTAGCACAGGGGATTGACGGCGTCACCGAAGCACCTGACTCGCGCTGGAAGGTTTCGGACTATCTCTCGAGCGATAAGCTGGCACCCGGAAAAATGTACACAGCACGGGGCGGTTTTATCGATGTTGCGGTAGACGAGTTTGATGCGCGTTTCTTCGGCGTATCCCCAAAAGAGGCCAACGGCTTAGACCCGCAACAACGTTTGCTTCTCGAGGTGAGTTGGGAAGCGATTGAAGATGCCGGCATATTGCCTGCAACACTGAAACACAGCCGCACCGGCGTCTACGTTGGGATCTCGGGCGACGACTATGCGCGCTGCCATCGCCATTCTGGCGCACCTGACACGATTGACGCCTATTCGCTAACGGGGACGACGCCAAGCACTGCAGCGGGCCGAATTTCATACACACTCGGCCTGCAAGGGCCATGCATGGCACTTGATACAGCCTGCTCTTCTTCTCTGGTCGCCCTTCACTTGGCAACGCGAAGCCTGCGAAGCGGTGAAACCGACATGGCTTTGGTCGGCGGCGTTAATTTAATTCTGTCTCCAGAAAACCATATTGCCTTTTCGAAACTTCAGGCGATTTCGCCCGATGGCCACTGCCGTAGCTTCGATGCAAAAGCGAACGGCTACGTGCGCAGTGAAGGTTGTGCCATGATTTTGCTGAAGCGAGAATCAGACGCCCTTCGCGATGGTGACAAAGTGCTAGCAGTGATTCGCGGCACCGCGATTAATCAAGATGGCAAAACAAACGGCTTGGCCGCACCAAACGGGCAAGCTCAACAAGCGGTGATTCTAGAAGCGCTTAAAGATGCTGGCGTGACGTCAGCCCAGATTGAATACCTAGAAGCCCATGGTACGGGAACCTTGCTCGGCGATCCTATTGAACTAGAAGCCATTGGACAAGTCATGAGTGGAAGCCGAGACAGTCGTCTTCCTGTTGGCTCATCAAAATCCAATATCGGCCACATGGAGCCGGTCGCCGGGCTCGGTGGCTTAATCAAAATCGTCTTGTCACTTCAACACGAATCGATCCCCGCAAATTTACACTTCAACCAAGCCAATCCACACGTCGACTGGGTTGAACTACCGATCGACATCGTCAATCAGCCTCGCGCCTGGCCTAAAACATCAAGTGCCAGAATCGCAGGCTTAAGCTCGTTTGGCTTCAGTGGAACGAATGCGCACGTTGTGATTGCTGATTCGACCACAACCGCAGCTCTTTCGCCAGATGCGCAAAGCCCGAGGCTTGAAGTGGCAGAGCGACCACTGCACGTGTTGGGCTTGAGCGCACTGAATGAAAAAAGCCTTGATACCTTAGCGCAACGATATCTTGAACAGTTTGACCGTTCATCGGCAGACGCCTTGCCAAATCTATGTTTCTCGGCCAACACGACGCGTACTGCTTTTGGCCAGAGAATGGCGATTGTCGCGTCGGATCGTGACGGCATGATCCAAGAACTGCGACGTTTTCTTGCGAAGGCGACGTCGCCGAGTCTTCATAGCGGCAAGCTAGACTTAAAAACAGCTTCGCACCGCACGGCTTGGTTGATGACCGGACAAGGGTCGCAGTATGCAGGGATGGGGGCTGAGCTTTATGGAACCGAACCTGCTTTCACAAAAGCGATTGATATGTGTGCCGCGCAGCTAGCGTCATACCTCGACGCCCCACTGACAACAGTGCTGTTTGATACCCATTACGCCAAGCTCAACCAAACCGGTTACACGCAACCCGCGCTCTTTGCGCTTGAGTACGCACTGGCGCAAACCTGGCTCGCTTGGGGGATACAACCCGATTTATTGGCCGGGCATAGTGTGGGCGAATACGTGGCCGCTTGCCTCGCTGGAGTCTTTAGCCTGGAAGATGGTTTAAAACTGATCGTCGCGCGCGCAAGTTTGATGCAAGCTCTGCCTGCGGGCGGTGCAATGGCGGCGATCTTTGCCGACGACGTAACGGTGCTGAGTGCTCTAGCCACGCTAGAGCTGCAGCAAGATTGCGACATTGCTGCCATCAATAGCCCAACTGAAACCGTGATTGCGGGTCGCCAAGTAGCGATTACCAAACTGCTTAGCCACTTTAAAGCAAACAATATTCAAACCCGTGAACTCAAGGTCTCGCATGCCTTTCACTCGGTGTTGATGGAGCCGATTCTAAAAGATTTTGAGGCCGTTGCACGTCGGGTTGAATTCAAGCCTGCAACAATACCGCTGATTTCAAATGTGACGGGAGAGCTCGCGGGCGCTGAGATTCTCACCGCCGCTTACTGGGCCTCGCATATACGCTTACCGGTACGATTTGCTGAGACACTCAAAACGCTTCGAGAGCAAGGCGCGAGAAACTTTCTTGAGATCGGACCTCATCCTGTCTTGAGTAGCATGGCAAAAGGTCAGCTCAAAGCCGAAGAAGACCTCTACTTCGCGTCAAGCCTGCAAAAAGGACGCTCAGCTTGGGAAACGATGGCAAACGGCTTAGCGGGGCTCTATGTTCAAGGCGTCTCAGCCGATTGGGATGCCTTCGATCGGGCCTTTGACCGAGCGCGACTGCCAGTGCCGACTTACCCCTTCGATCGTCAGCGCTACTGGAGCGATGCGGGTCACGCCTTTGCTAAACAACTCAGCACAAGTGATGTGCAGCCTGTGCCACCATCTACCGATGATGCCGTGGCGGCACTGCTATATCAAACGGTCTGGCAGGCCTCGCCTAGAACGCAGACTCCTACAAATGCTTCACCAAATTCAACACCGACTGGAACTTGGTTGCTATTCAGTGATCAATCGCAACCTGTGCCACACGCTGAACTCGCCATTGCGCTTGAGCAGTCAGGCCAAACAGTTGTGTCGGTTGTTTTTCCTGACGATCGTGCTGAGTGCGACTTAGCCATTGAACAGACGCTTAACAGCCATCAGTCGGTGAGTGGCATTGTTTTTGCCTTCGCTCGATGCACAGATGACTCGCCCGTGCTGGCGCTGTCAAAACACTTTGAAATGCTAGCGCATTTGGCACAACTTGCTGCCGCACGAGCAACCCCTCCGAAGTTATGGCTGTTAACGTCTAGCCAAAGTCACGCGCAGCTCACGGATCCGAGCGAGCCTGTTAGCGTCGCGCTACAAAGTATGGCGCGCTCTTTGTTTCTTGAGTGTGCCTCTTTGCGCGGTGGCATCATCGATTTGCAGACGCCCAATTACGCGGGGGTCGCTGAGGACTTGCT
>JARXAG010000214.1 GCA_029866055.1 Burkholderiaceae bacterium | reverse complement strand
GAACTATCCCGCAGCCTATGTATGCCATAAGCATTGGTTCTGAGAATATATGACCTAGTCACGAACACAGCAGGGACAAACTGTACATACCTTAGTAGGCGTATGAATTAGATGAATAACGTGTAGACCAAGCAACGTTGCTGAAGTTAGCTTGGTTGGCGTGCTTTGGATGAGGGCTTAGGTAGCGCCGCATCGAGCATCGCGTTCATGTCGTCAATTTTACGCTTGAAGTCACCAACAGCCAAACCACCTAGAGGACCATCAGGCGCTTTCACCGATAACAATTCGATCGCAACCTGAATCGCCGCCATGACAGCAATACGTTCGTTGCCTGAAACCTTGCCACTACCTTGAATACGCCCCGCTAGCTGGCTAATGTGCTGAGCCGCAGCGGTCAAGGCCTGCTTTTCTCCAGGCGGGCAAGCCAATGAATAATCACGACCCAGAATAGAGATATCAACGCGTTCCATTATTGAGCCTCTTGCTCTGGGGCGGCGGCTGCGCCAGGCAGCCGTTCAAGTACGGCTTCGATGCGTTCACGCGCCTGCGCAGTGGCCGCGCGCAGGGTAGAAACTTCGTGTTCGCGTGACTGCAGTTGCGCCTGCAGTGTTGACTGTTCTTGCTTGAACAGATCAAGCGAGCCTTGCAGGGCCGCCTGTTCTGACGCATAGGCATCAACCTTACGGGTCAACGCTTTTGCCTGAGTTCCTTCTTGTGCGAGCTTGGCCTGTAAGGCGTCACGCTCTGACTGCACTTGGGACAAACTGGCACGCAAAGTCTCTGCCTCAGAGGCAAGCTCTTGCGTATGCGCAATCAGCGCTGCTAAGCGAATTGAGAGTTGATCGAGATCTTCAAGCATGGCGGTATCGTAAAGCAAAATTGAGCATTCAGGCGAAATGCTCTGTGGGCAACTGTCTCTGTGGAGTTTGGCGTAGAAATATCTCTCAGATTAAAGCGCAAAATTCGCCTCGTTTTGTCAGTTAACGTTCAGAAAACTATGTTAGACGCTGTGCCGCTCGCCTGATTACGTTACAAAATGTTAATGCTTTGCACAATTAAGCACTTTTTGTGGGCAAATTAACACATCTCTAGGGAAAACCCCATCGTCTAGGGGTTAGTTCAGGGTTTGCTTTGAGGCTGCTCTCCATTACCATGCAAGCCTTGCTAGCTCTCTGACAAAATCCTACACAGAGGCTAAGAGCCGGCAGAACCACGGTGCGCTCAACGCACATATCGTTTCAACAAATTTTCAGCAGCGCAGTTAAGGAGCTACCCATCATGCAGCTTAGAAATAAACAGGATTTCTGGTCAGGGGTGATGTTCATCCTGCTTGGCCTTGGATTCGCCTGGAAAGCCACCAGTTACTCGATGGGCACTGCCGCCCGGATGGGTCCTGGCTATTTTCCGCACTGGCTTGGGATCATCATGGCAATTTTGGGCGCTGTGGTTCTGTTAAGTTCGTTACGCCCCAAAGCTGAAAAGACAGAAGTTGCAAAATTCGACTTCCAAATTCTGGGCATTATTATTTCAGCGATTGTTCTGTTTGGTCTCCTGTTGCGCCCCATGGGTCTGATTTTCTCTTTGATCACATTGGTGTCAATCGCTAGCTTCGCGAGCCATGAGCATAACTGGAAAGTCACCGCTGCAAATGCGATCTTCTTGACAGTGCTGTGCTGGCTGTCGTTTGTGAAAGGCCTCAAATTGGTGTTCCCAATTTGGCCCGCCTTTCTCGGTCTGAACTAAGGAGCACCTGTTCATGGAATTGATGAATAATTTGATGATGGGTTTTGGCGTGGCATTCACGCCTGAAAACCTGGCCTATGCACTATTGGGCTGTTTGCTGGGTACCCTAGTGGGCGTGTTGCCTGGTCTAGGCCCCGTGCCAACGATTGCAATGCTGCTGCCAATCACCTATGTGTTGCCTCCGATTGCTGGTCTGATTATGTTGGCCGGTATTTATTACGGTGCGCAATATGGCGGTTCAACAACTGCCATTTTGGTGAATTTGCCGGGCGAGACCTCCGCAGTGGTGACGACACTCGACGGGCACGCGATGGCTAAAAATGGTCGGGCAGGTGCTGCGCTGTCTATTGCCGGTCTGGCTTCGTTTTTTGCAGGTAGCGTCGCAACACTACTGTTGGCTGCGTTTGCTCCACCATTGGCTGAAGTCGCCTTTAAATTCGGCCCTGCCGAATACTTTTCACTCATGGTGCTTGGCTTGGTTGGCGCGGTCGTACTGGCGTCTGGCTCGCTGATTAAAGCCATTTGCATGATCTTGTTGGGTCTGTTGCTCGGTATGGTTGGCACAGACGTGAACTCAGGTGTCGCCCGCTTTGACTTTGGCGTACCCGAGCTGCAAGACGGCCTGGATTTCGCGATCGTTGCGATGGGTGTGTTCGGCTTTGCAGAGATCATGAGCAACCTTGAGCTCAGAGAAAACCGTACCGAGATCGCCGCAAAGATCGGTTCTTTGTATCCCAATAAGCAAGAATTCAAAGAGGCCTGGCCCGCTGCTGTGCGCGGTACAGCCTTAGGCTCAATGTTGGGAATTCTTCCTGGCGGTGGCGCAGTACTTTCGTCGTTTGCGTCGTACACCCTCGAAAAGAAAGTTTCGCGCAATCCAGAACGCTTCGGCAAGGGTCATCCTGCTGGCGTGGCGGGTCCTGAGGCTGCCAATAACGCGGGTGCTCAAACCTCGTTTATTCCTTTGTTGACACTGGGTATCCCAAGTAACGCTGTGATGGCGCTGATGGTTGGGGCAATGACGATTCATAACATCCAGCCTGGCCCACAGGTGATGACCAGCCATCCACAACTGTTCTGGGGCTTAATTGCTTCAATGTGGATTGGTAATCTGATGTTGGTCGTGTTGAACCTGCCACTTGTTGGTATTTGGGTGAAGCTACTCAAAGTTCCTTACAAAATCTTGTTCCCTGCGATCTTGGTGTTTTGTACCATCGGTGTGTATTCACTGAACTACAACACCTTTGACATTATGACGACCTCATGCTTTGGCATCATCGGTTACATCTGGGCCAAACTGAAGTGCGAAGGCGCGCCACTACTACTGGGCTTGGTGCTCGGTCCACTGATGGAAGAAAACTTCCGTCGTGCCTTGCTGTTGTCACGCGGTAATTACAGCACGTTCCTTGAGCGTCCGCTCTCGGCCTCGTTGCTTGGTGTTGCTGCAGTTCTGGTGATCATCGTGGCGCTGCCTTCCATCAAGAAGAAGCGTGAACAAGCCTTCGTAGAAGAGTAAATAGATGTCTAGCATCAATAGCAAAACGTACGAACCCTCTACCCCCACCAAAGTCGCTTTTATCGGACTGGGGGTAATGGGGCTACCCATGGCAGGTCACTTAGCAACCGCTGGACATGATGTGACGGTTTACAACCGCAACACTCAGAAAGCGCAAGCTTGGGTCAAAGAGTTCGGAGGGCGCGCCTGCGCGACCCCTCGTGAGGCCGCTCAGGGCGCTCAGATCGTGTTTGCGTGCGTCGGCAATGATGACGACCTACGTAGCATCGTGCTGGGCGCTGATGGCGCCTTTGCGGGGATGTCTGCGGGGGCAACCTTTGTTGACCACACGACCGCCTCAGCATTGGTGGCGCGAGAACTCAGCGCGCTTGCTCAGCAAAAGTCGTTACGCTTTATTGATGCCCCAGTATCGGGCGGTCAAGCCGGCGCAGTCAACGGCATGTTGACCGTGATGTGCGGTGGCGATGCGGCCGAGTTTGAGTCGGTCAAAAACGTGATTGCCGTGATGGCACGCGCGGTCACACTCGTGGGGCCTGCTGGTGCCGGCCAGTTGGCCAAGATGGTGAACCAGATTTGTATCGCTGGTTTGGTACAGGGCCTGTCTGAAGGCATCGCTTTTGGACAAGCCGCTGGCTTAGACATGAAGCAAGTCATCGAGGTCATCGGTAAAGGTGCAGCCCAAAGCTGGCAAATGGATAATCGCGGCGCCACGATGGTTGACGACAAGTTCGAGTTTGGCTTTGCGGTCGATTGGATGCGTAAAGATTTGGGCTTAGTGATGGACGAGTGCAACCGCAACGGCGCACGCGTTCCGAGCATTGCTTTGATTGATCAGTTTTATGCCGACGTCCAGAAAATGGGCGGCGGACGTTGGGATACTTCTAGCTTGATTAAGCGCTTGCGTTAAAAAAGGTTGCGATCATCAGCTAGAGTTAGCAGTGCAGCGATGCACTGCTTTTTTTTGCCTGGAATTCTGACTGAGCGGCCAGATACGGAACCAGTTTGGAGCTTGCTGCGAGGTTTGCTAAGGGCTTTGCTCAGGCAACACTTGCGCCGCAACTGGCTCTGTGTGATCTTGCCCACGCTTGAAAATCAAGGGCGATAACTCATTGAGCGCTTGAGTGTAGACGTCACGCTTGAACTCGATGACATCCTCGAGTGAGACCCAGTAGGGGCTCCAGCGCCAAGCATCAAACTCGGGGTGTGGGGTGGCTCGCAAGCACACGTCTGTGTCGCGCCCAAGCATACGCAGCAGAAACCAAATCTGCTTTTGTCCCTTGTAGTGCCCACGTGACTCGCGCCGAATGAAGGTATCCGGCACTTCGTAACGCAACCACTCGCGCGTACGTCCCAAAATACGGACATGGTCAGGCAACAGACCAACCTCCTCGTGAAGCTCGCGCAGCATCGCCTGCGAAGGGCTCTCGCCCTGATTGATGCCGCCTTGCGGAAACTGCCATGCGTGTTCCCGTATGCGCTTGCCCCAAAAGACCTCGTTTTTTTGATTAACGAGGATAATCCCAACATTTGGACGGTAGCCTTCGCGATCAAGCATGGCCACTCCCTGCGAATTCAATACAATGCGGGTGATTATACGTACCTGTTGGGCAATATGCCCTAATAAAATTTAGCCCCTATCCCATGCGCGCATCCGCTTTTCATATCAGCACCCTAAAAGAAGCCCCTAACGACGCCGAGATCACTAGCCATCAACTGATGATGCGCGCAGGATTGATCCGCAAACTAGCCGGCGGCATTTACAACTACATGCCGTTAGGCTTGCGTGTCATACGTAAGATCGAAAACATTATCCGCGAAGAAATGAACGCCGCAGGGGCGCTCGAGCTCTTGATGCCGGTGGTGCAACCCGCCGAACTGTGGGTAGAGTCGGGGCGCTGGGAGCAATACGGCCCAGAGCTTTTGCGCATGAAAGACCGCCATGGCCGTGATTTTGTGTTGCAACCCACCTCTGAAGAGGTTATCACTGACATCGCGCGTAACGAAATTCAAAGCTGGCGACAGTTGCCGGTAAATTTTTATCACATTCAAACGAAGTTTCGCGATGAGCGCCGCCCGCGCTTTGGTGTCATGCGTGGACGCGAATTCACCATGAAAGATGCCTACTCGTTTGATCGCGATGTGGTCGGTGCTCAAAAAAGCTATCAAATCATGTTTGACGCCTACATGAAGATTTTTGAGCGCATGGGTCTGACCTTCAGAGCCGTCTCGGCCGACACTGGGTCGATCGGCGGTTCGCAAAGCCACGAGTTTCAGGTGATCGCCGACATTGGCGAAGACTTGATCGTGTACGACCCAGCGTCTGACTACGCTGCCAATATTGAGCTTGCCGTGGCGCCTTGCCTGATTGAACAGCGCAGCGCCCCTGTCGCGCCCATGACACTCGAGCCTACACCTGGTGCCGCCAAGTGTGAAGCCGTTGCGCAATTACTGGGGGTCCCGCTGGCTCAAACCATCAAATCAATCGTGCTTGCCACCGATCTTAAAGATAAGCCAAGTCAAATTTGGCTACTGTTGTTGCGCGGCGACCACGAGCTCAACGAGATTAAAACTGGCAAGATCCCCGGCCTGAATCATGGCTTTAGATTTGCCACTGAAACTGAGATTGTTGAGCACTTTGGCTGCAAACCGGGCTATTTAGGTCCCGTGAACACAAAACTGCCAGTCAAAGTGATCGCCGACCACACTGTCGCCAAGATGCATGACTTTATCTGCGGCGCCAATCAAGAAAACGCTCATCTGAGCGGGGTGAATTGGGTGCGCGACTTGCCGGAAGCGGATCTAGTCACTGACTTACGTAATGTCGTCGCTGGCGACCGCGCGCCCTCGGGCAATGGCCAACTAGCGATTCAACGGGGCATTGAGGTCGGGCACGTTTTTTACCTCGGTACAAAATACTCTGAGGCGATGAAGGCGACCTTTTTAGACGAAACTGGCAAGCCAGCGCTGATGGAGATGGGCTGCTACGGGATCGGCGTCACCCGCTTAGTCGGTGCAACGATCGAACAAAATCACGATGCCAAAGGCATTGTCTGGCCTCGCGCTCTGGCGCCCTTTGAAGTGGTCATTTGCGGGGTCGGTTGGGGTAAAAGCGAAGAGGTACGTACCGCCTGCGAGTCAATTTATACCGCGCTCAAAGCCCAAGGGGTTGACGTCATTTTGGATGACCGCGATCTGCGCCCCGGTATCATGTTTGCCGAGTGGGAGCTCATTGGCCCGCCCATTAGAATCACCGTGGGCGATCGCGGCCTGAAAGACGGTGTCGTTGAACTGTTATGCCGTACCGAAACCGACGCTGCTCGCGTGGCGCTGGCTGACTGCGTCGCGCAAACGATTGCTCGTTTGTCGCAGATTTAAAAGCATGGCAACATGGCTCAAAGCGCTGACACGCCATCAAAAAGGGGCTTAAAGATGCAACCCCAGCCTCCTGCGTTTAAACATCGCTTTGCAGTGCGGGTGTACTACGAAGATACCGATATGGGCGGTGTTGTCTTTTACGCAAACTACCTCAAGTTCATGGAGCGTGGCCGCACCGAGTGGCTGCGCGCTGCAGGTATTCACCAATCAGAGCTCGCCGCGCAAGAGCAACGAGGGTTTATGGTGACCGAGCTAGATATTCGCTACCTCAAACCCGCGTACCTTGATGACTTATTACAAATTGAGAGCGAAGTCACACGAATGGGCCGAGCTTCGTTACACTTCCACCAGACGATTTGCCGAAATGGTGAACTTCTGACCGAAAGCAATATCCAAGTGTGTTGTGTAGAAACCGTTAACATGCGGGTCGCAGCAATCCCGCCCTCGGTGCGTACCAAATTTGCAGTAACTATTCAGGAATAAGTGATGCCAACTACCTCTGACATGTCGATGCTCTCGCTGGTCTTAAACGCCAGCATCCCCGTGCAACTGATCATGCTGCTCTTGATTGTGGTCTCTGTTGTCTCCTGGACCTTCATTTTTTCGAAACGCGCCACAATTAAAAAGTCGTTGGCACAAACACGCCGGTTTGAAGATGATTTTTGGTCGGGTGGTGACTTAAATGGGCTTGACCAATCGGTTGCCGGGCGTTTAAACGAGAGCGGCGCGTTAGCCCGCATCTTTCATGCTGGCATGGAAGAATTCACCAAGGCGCGCCGCGCAGGTGCTACGCCCGCCTCAGCACCAACGCTTGATGGCGCGCGTCGCGCGATGCGTGCCGCTTTTCAACGCGAGATGGATGAACTCGAGTCGCATCTGAACTTCCTAGCGTCCACAGGATCAGTTAGCCCATACGTTGGTCTGTTAGGCACTGTGTGGGGCATTATGCATGCGTTCGTTGGCCTGGCAAACGTTCAACAGGCTACCCTTGCTTCGGTAGCCCCCGGCATCGCTGAGGCCCTGATTGCCACAGCGATCGGTCTGTTTGCCGCGATCCCCGCGGTGGTGGCCTACAACCGCTACACCCACGACATTGACCGCCTGTCGATTCGTTTTGAAACCTTCGTCGATGAATTCTTGAACATTCTGCAGCGGCAGGTGCGCTAATGTCTTCGGTACGCTCTAGTTCTGGGCGCCCTGGCCGTCGCCTCAAAAACGAGATTAACGTCGTGCCATATATCGACGTCATGCTCGTATTGTTGGTGATTTTTATGGTCACGGCTCCTTTAATCACACCAGGCGTGATCGAGCTACCCTCGGTTGGACAAGCGGCCAATGTCCCCATGACCCCGATTGAGATTCAAATTACAGAAGACAGCAAGGTATCTTGGCGCAAACGCGAATCCGGGCAAACCTTTAAACCCGTCGAGCGCAATGCGCTAGCACAAACCATCTTATCTGAACTCAAGCCTGACCAACCGGTGGTCATTGGCGCTGATGGGAAAGTCCCCTACGACGTTGTGATGAAGGTCATGGAAGATTTGCGTAAAAACGGAGTCACAAAACTTGGTTTATTAGTCGATCAAAAAGGCAATACAACACCTGCGTCGAATAATGCCAAGCCAGTTAAGCGTTAACTCTCATCATGTCGAACTCGCCTAAGCGCCTCTCGCTCTGATGCCGCCTCGCCACCCAAAAATGGTACGCGGTCCAGTTCTCCCGCCACGGCAGGCGATGAACTTGCGTGCGCTCGGCTTGGCGCTGCTCGCTCACTTGATATTGGTGCTGATGCTGGTGCTCGGACTTGATTGGAAAACCGAAGCGAATGGTCCACTCGAGATTATGCTTGTGGCCGATGGTAATAGCCCTGTGAGCCCACCACCCCAGGCTAAACCCCCAGAACCCAAGCCAAAACCCGAGCCCGCGCCAAAGCCTGAGCCCACACCCGAACCCTCGCCTCCACCTCCGCCTCCGCCGCCTCCTCCGGTTGCACCAGCGGCTGCGCCAACACCTCAGGTGGATCCAGAGATTGCCCTCGAGCAAGAGGCTAAACGCCGACGCGAACAAGAAAGGCTTGAGCGCGAAATAGCCGCCAAAGAGGCTGCCGACAAACGCGCAGCCGAAGATGCTATCAAAGAAAAAGAGCGTATCAAAAAAGAAGTTGAAATCGCAAAAATAAAAGAAGCTGAGCGGCTTGAGCAACGCCGTCGCGATGCCGAGCGCGCAGAGGCCGACAAAAAAGCAAAAGAGGAGGCTGCTAAAAAGCTTGTTGCAGAAAAACTAGCCGCTGAGAAGAAAGAGAAAGAAGATGCTGAGAAAAAAGTAAAAGAAGAGGCTGCTAAAAAGGCTAAAGAAGACGCCGCCAAAGTTGCTGCTGCTGAGAAAAAAGCCAAAGAAGAAGCCGCTCAACGTGCCGCCAAAGATCAGGCGTTGAAGGATATGATGCGCGGCGATGCCCTGAGCGCGGCTGGCCTACCAGGCGGGACCGCTGAGCGCAACCAGGCGGGTGGTGGCCGAGATGACGGCTACGGCGCGAAGGTGCGGGCTTGCGTGCAGCCAGGCGTGTCATTTCCGCCGCCCCCTCGTGGCGCTGGCGGGAACCCGGCTGCACAATACAGGGTCAGCTTAAGGCCCGACGGGCAAATTGCGGATGTCAGACTGACAAAATCGTCCGGCAACGTCAACTTTGACCGTGCCGTAGAGACAGGGATTCGACGCTGCACACCTTTTCCGCGACCGTCTTCAGGAAGCTACCCCGGTTACATCGACGTCAATTACAATATGTATGATTGATAGGAGCTTGCAACGATATGACGTTTAATCGACCCCACCCCGCACCCTCTGCCTGCAAAGCGTCAGGTACAGCGCTGTCCGGCTGGCTACTAGCTTGCCTAGTCACCATACTCGCCCTATTGTTTGCAGGCGCGGCGCAGGCGCAGTTACGCGTCGATATCTCGGGCACTGGGGCGCAACAGTACCCCGTCGCGATCGCCGACTTCAGCGGCGATGCCGCGGGCAGCCAGATCGCCGAAGTTATCCGCGCCGACTTAACTCGCTCGGGTCAGTTCAGGCTCATCGCCACAACGGGGTCAACACTCAACGTTGATTCAACGATCGCCTTCGACGAGTGGCGCACTCGAGGTGCTGACTTTATTGCTTACGGCTCGGTCATTCGCCTGCCAGATGGTCGTTTTGAGGTTAAGTACCGCCTAGGCGACACGGTCAAACGCGGCTCACTTGATGGCTTTACGGTGTCAGGCACCGAAAAAGAATTGCGGCGTATGTCTCATCAAATTGCCGATCGTATTTACGAAAAAATCACCGGTATCAAAGGTGTATTTGCCACACGTATCGCCTACGTCTTAAAGCAGGGTAAAACCTACGAATTGCAAATTGCAGATGCCGACGGGCAAAACCCTCAGGTGGCCTTGCGGTCGCGCGAACCGATTATTTCGCCAGCCTGGTCACCCGATGGCGCCCGACTGGCCTACGTGAGCTTTGAGTCTGGCAAACCGGTGGTGTACGTACATCATCTCACCACCAGCAAGCGTGCGCCGGTGGCTAATTACAAGGGTAACAACTCAGCGCCAGCTTGGTCACCCGATGGCAATACGCTAGCCGTGGTGCTGACTCGCGATGGTTTATCGCAAATTTATACGCTTGGTGCCAATGACGGCTCTAATCTGCGTCGCGTCACACGCTCACCCTTGATTGATACCGAACCTGTTTTTGCACCTGATGGTCGCTCACTTTTCTTCACGAGTGATCGCAGCGGTAGCCCACAAATTTATCAAACCGGCCTCGACGGCGGTGAGCCGCGCCGCATCTCATTCAACGGCGGTTACAATATCTCACCTCGAATTTCTCCGGATGGCAAAACCTTGCTGACTGTTACTCGTCGAGACGGCACGTATCGTATCGCCTCGCTTAACTTGGCCACTGGCGCAGAGTCCCTTCTGACCGATGGGCGAGATGATCAGTCTCCAAGTTTCGCTCCTAACGGAATGCAAGTGCTATATGCCGCAGTTCAGGGTGGTAGAAGCGTGTTGGCTGGGGTATCTAGTGATGGGCGCGTTCGTCAAACGCTGTCTGTCCTGAACGGCGAAATACGTGAACCCACTTGGGGCCCCTTTTCTCAATAACCGTTGAATTTCCTCTTAAAGGATACATCATGTCTCGCATCGCAAAAGCTCTAACCACCGCCGCCTTAGCTGTTAGTTTGGCAGCTTGTAGCTCGGTTTCTCTTGACGACAAAGCTGGGGCGGGTGGTGCAGACGGCTCTGGCATTCTCGATCCATTTAACCCACAAAGCATTTTGGCAAAACAGCGCTCGGTTTACTTTGATTTCAATAGCTACACGGTTAGCGAGCAATACCGCAGCCTGGTTGAAACTCACGGTAAATACTTGGTGAGCACGCCTCAACAACGCGTGGTAATTGAGGGCAATACCGATGCCCGTGGCGGCTCTGAATATAACTTGGCACTTGGCCAACGTCGTGCCGAAGCAGTGCGCCGTATGCTGACCTTGCTAGGCGTTTCAGACACTCAAGTTGAAACCATCAGCTTGGGCAAAGAAAAGCCTAAAGCCTTGGGCAATACTGATGCCGATTATGCTGAAAATCGTCGTGCAGATTTCAACTATAAGCGTTAAGCTTTAGTGCTGTGATCTGAACTAAACAGGGCGGCTCACTGGCCGCCTTGTTGTTTCAACGGGATATTATGTCTATGACAACTGCCACTAAGCGAGTCCTCAGTACCGGGTTACTTTTGATTGGCTGCCTTGCAATCAGTCAGCCAGCGTTTGCTTTTGCCGATGATGATGCGCGCAAGGCGATTGTTGAATTGCGTCAACAAATTAGAACGCTCACCGACGCCAACCAACGTGCTCGGTTACAGCTCGCAGATCAAATCGAAGCGCTCGAGCAAGAAGTGATGCGTCTGCGCGGCGACATGGAACAACTCGGACGACCAAGCTCTGGCCTGGGCTCACCCGGAGGCACATCTGGCGCCAGAGCGCCCGATGTCAAGTCTGCTGACCCTCGCGAGCAATCTGCCTTTGATCAGTCGATTGAGAGCTTTCGCAAAGCTCAATACAAAGACGCGATTGAGAACCTGACTGCATTTTTGACGCTCTACCCCGACAGTAAACTCACACCTACCGCGCAGTTTTACTTGGGCAGCAGTCGTTACGCCTCAAAAGACTTCAAAGGCGCAATTGCCACACTTGATGCAATGGTAAAAAGGTACCCAAGAGAACCTCGCGCACCCGATGCATTGCTGTTGATTGCAGGATGCCAGATTGAACTGAACAATCGCCCTGCTGCGAAAGTCACGTTGCAGCGTATCGTTCAAGAATATAAAGGCACGCCAGCTGCCGAAACAGCAGCCAAACGGATCCCATTACTCTGAGGCGCCCAAAAAGCGCCTTATGCCGACGCCAATAATAGGCAGGCCACGCCCACAACAATCAGTACGGTCCCAATAATTTCTTGCCGTGTGCTTTTGCTTGCAAACACTCGCCAAGAAAGAAGTTGCGCAAACAAAACTTCGACTAAGCCCAAGGTGCGCACATTCGCGGCTGCAGTCAATGCAAAACCCAGAAACCAGCCCGATGAGGCTGACGCACCTAGCAGGCCGCCCCAGATAGAAATTCGCCAGGCGTGCAGGCAACGCACCCACGCTTCGTAATGAAAAATCATCATCCACACCGCCAGCAACAGTGTTTGCACACCCAGCCCGCACGCAAGTGTTAGCGACGCACGCATCAAGAAATGGCCATCCCCCAACGCTAAGATACCCCCCCTGAAGGTGACCGCAGCAATCGCAAAGCAAGCACCGGCCAGCAACCCCAACACGGCAGGCTGCCATGCAGAGCCCTCTTGAGGGCCGCTGACCGGCTTGCGCGCCATCACAGTGACCCCAGTTGTCGCGACAATAATCGCAGCCATTGCAAGCCATGAAATCGTATCGCCCAACACGACTAAACCAAAAACCGCTACCTGAACGGGCTCGGTTTTAGTCCAGGCAGTCACCACCACAAACGCGCGCTGGCGCATTGCCGCAAGCATCAAGGCCGTTGCGGCAATCTGCGATATCGCCCCCGCAGCGACAAATAGGGCAAAGCTCAGATCCATGGAGGGAAACGTTGCCCCCGTTGCAAAAAGAGCAATGGCGGCAAACAGTGCGGCAAACGGAAAACCATACAAGAACCGTACCTGCGTGGCACCAAGTG
Source organism: Burkholderiaceae bacterium (assembly GCA_029866055.1). GTDB lineage: Bacteria > Pseudomonadota > Gammaproteobacteria > Burkholderiales > Burkholderiaceae_B > Zwartia. Next base: position 8,933 of record JARXAG010000214.1, on the reverse strand, counting down.
TGCCAAGCTTTTCAGTCAGACTGCGCTGAATGGCATTACGCCCAGCTTGCGCTGCAGCAGCAAAAATCGAAGCGGGAATCCATAACCAAGTCCAATCTTGCACAAGTGTCTCCAGTGAGGGTTTAGCGGCTATCGAGAGCGTCAATTCGCTCGCAGCGTCAGCAACGCCCGCGTACACGCAGGTGGTGACAGTTTGCATACGACATCAATGACCACCCGCGTGCTGCATCAAGAGCGTTATCGTTGCAGGATCCAGCACAATCCCATCAGCGCGTTGTTGCGCCATTTTTTTCAATTCAATTTCACCCGGCACGATCACTGGTCGAGCAGCATCCACGGCAGGACTATCATGCAGAATTGCAGCAAAATCCATCATCCGTTCTGACAACCACTGCGCCGAACCCAACAGACGCGTATCGATCAGAATAAAAAAGTGCCCTAAGTTTTGCGGCTCGTCAGGCGCATCGACCCAAGACTTGACATGTGTCAGGTAGGCCGCGTTAGACAACAGCCCAGCAAACATATCAACCAGTAAAGCAAGCCCATAACCCTTGTGCCCACCGACCGGCAATAAGAAACCATCGAGTGCGGCTCTAGGGTCGGTTGTAGGACGCCCCTGAGCGTCAGTCGCCCATGTATCCGGTATCGACTCGCCACGCTTAAATGCATTGCGCACCTTAGCGCGTGCGACCACACTCATCGCCATATCCAACAAAAACGGCGAACCACCGGGATTTGGCACACCAAAACCAAGCGGGCTATTACCAAGCCGAGCATCACTACCCCCCCAAGGCGCAATCGTCGTGGTGGCGTTACTACCGATCACGCTGGCAAAACCCTCTTCTGCCGCGATCAACGAGTAGGGTGAAATCGGCCCAAAATGATTACTGCCACGCGCAAACGCCATCCCAATGCCACATTGCCGCGCCGCTTCCATCGCCGCACGTAAGGCGTGCATACCCACGAGCGGCCCCACACCATTATCACCATCCACCAACCGCAAAGCCGGCGCAGGCGCTTGCACAGTAATAGTGGGCTGAGCGCTGATCCCCTTCACCAACAACCGTTCACCATACGACTCAATCCGCGACAACCCGTGTGTACTTAAACCAAAAAGATCAGCTAGCACCAATATTTTCACAACATCAGCAGCATCTGCTTGCGTCAGACCCAACCCTTGAAATGCACGGGTTGCTAAGTCTGTCAGTTCTGCTTCAGACCAATGTGATTGAAAAGCCTGCTTTTGATTCATGTTGCTGAAAAATCCTATTGATCGATCGATGAGAATAGTGGCGAGCGTCCCCCGCGCCCGAGGCGCGTCGCTCAAGCGGGGCTACGATAGGCTCGTAGCCAACTGCTGACATACTAAACGTTCTCTGGCTAACGGCAAAATGACGCTAGCGCCCTCGCGACGATGACAACACAGAAAGGTGTGGTTGCAACGCGCTTTGACGCTAATATGTTGAAAAACCAACAGGAAACCGTCATGCCAAACACTGAATCCGTCGCGGTACACGCTGATGTCAAACAGGCCATTCTTGACTGGTTACGCGCCCACGAACAAGAGATGTTCATCCTGCTCGAACAAGTCGTCAACATTGACAGCGGCAGTTACAACAAGGCTGGCGTTGATCAAGTCGGTGCAGTTTTTCGCAAACATCTCGAAGCGGCTGGGGTCGACACAAAGGTGCACCCCAATGCGAAGCACGGAGACTGTCTCGTGGCTGAAGTACCCGGCAGTGCTGGGCCTGAGGCAGCGCACGTGCTGCTGATGGGGCATATGGATACCGTTTTCCCCGATGGAACGGCTGCGCAACGTCCGTACCGCGCTGAGAACGGAGTCGCCTACGGGGCAGGCGTCGCAGATATGAAAGCAGGCTTAGTCATGAACACCTTTGTGGCACGAGCGTTTCATGCCTGCGGTGGTAATCAGCTGCCAATAAAGGTGCTCTACACGGGCGACGAAGAAATCGCCTCGCCCGCTTCGCGAGAACTAATCCTGAAAATGGCTAAAGGCGCCGCCACCGTCTTGAACGCCGAGCCTGGACGGCCAAGCGGCAACGTTGTCACGTCTCGCAAAGGCGCATTCTTTATCGACTTCGAAGTCGATGGCGTGGCAGCGCACTCAGGCGTCAACCATGACAAAGGCGCCAGCGCAATCGAGGCCTTAGCCCGAAAGATCACCGCATTACATCAACTGACCGACCGCGCCGCCGGCATCACCGCCAATGTCGGAACAATTAAAGGTGGCATATCAGTCAACACAGTAGCCCCCCATGCCTCAGGCCAATTAGATGTTCGGTTTCCGGGTGACGTAGATCATGAGGAACTGCAGCAACGCATCAAAGACATCATCGAAGAGGAAGCCCTGCCCTGCACCTGCGGGCGCATCACACATCAAGGGACTTTTCTTCCACTATTCGAAACCAATGCGAGTCGCGACCTCTTAGCCGACTACCGCATGTCTGCCGAAGAACTTGGCGTTCAAGTCAAAGGCGAATTCACCGGCGGCTCAGCAGACAGCGGCCTCACCGCCTCAGTCGGAGCCCCCACCCTATGCGCAACCGGCCCAGTCGGCGGACAAGTACATACCGCCGACGAATACTGCCGCATCGACACCCTTGTGCTCAGAGCGCAAGCCGTCGCACTAACCATCCTAGCCCGCGACACCCAGTCATAAAGAAACGACCCACCGCATCAACCCACCCCAGCGCTTGAGCAGCCCCGGAGTGGCGTATTTTGCCCAGCACAAATACCCACGCAGGGGCGGCTCAAGCGCGTGCGAATAAAGAGGAATCAACAAGCGTAAAAAATCCAGACCGAAGCCTGGATTTTTTACTTCACATAGGTACCTGAGCCGAAGCTCAGGCCATATACAACTGAGCTTAGAACCCGCCCATGCCGCCCATTCCACCCATGCCGCCCATATCACCACCACCCATACCACCGCCGCCAGCTGGCTTGTCTTCAGCCAGTTCGCAGACAGCCGCTTCAGTGGTCAGCAACAAGCTGGCAACAGACGCTGCATTTTGCAATGCAGTGCGGGTGACTTTAGTTGGATCCAACACACCTTGCTCGACCAGGTCACCGTACTCACCGGTGGCGGCGTTAAAGCCGTAGTTACCTGAACCGTTTGCAACTTCGTTGACTACAACGCTTGGCTCGTGACCAGCGTTTGCAACGATGATGCGCAATGGCTCTTCGATGGCGCGCAACACAAGCTTGATGCCTGCGTCTTGGTCAGCATTGTCGCCTTTAAGCTGTGACACAACAGCACGCGTACGAATCAACGCAACGCCACCGCCAGGAACAATACCTTCTTCGACCGCAGCGCGTGTTGCATGCAGAGCATCTTCAACGCGTGCTTTCTTTTCTTTCATTTCGACTTCGGTAGCAGCACCGACGCGAATCACAGCAACACCGCCGGCCAACTTGGCCACGCGCTCTTGCAATTTTTCACGATCGTAGTCAGAAGTGGCTTCGTCGATCTGGACACGAATCTGTTTGACACGTGCCTCGATTGACTTGGCATCGCCATGACCGTCGATGATGATGGTGTTTTCTTTACCGACTTCGATACGCTTAGCCTGACCGAGTTCTGCCAGTGTGGCTTTTTCAAGCGACATACCGGTTTCTTCAGAGATGACGGTACCACCGGTGAGGATGGCGATGTCTTCGAGCATGGCTTTGCGACGATCACCAAAACCAGGCGCTTTAACGGCGGTGGTTTTGAGAATGCCACGAATGTTGTTGACGACCAACGTGGCCAAAGCCTCGCCTTCGACGTCTTCAGCCACGATCAGCAGTGGGCGGCTCGACTTGGCAACTTGCTCAAGCACGGGCAGCAGGTCACGAATGTTGCTAACTTTTTTGTCATAGATCAGAACATACGGGTCATCTAACGCTGACACTTGCTTGTCAGGATTGTTGATGAAGTAAGGCGACAAGTAGCCGCGGTCAAACTGCATACCTTCAACGACGTCGAGTTCGTTGTCGAGTGACTTACCGTCTTCGACAGTGATCACGCCTTCTTTACCGACTTTGTCCATTGCGTCAGCAATGATTTTGCCGATCGAGAAGTCGCTGTTCGCTGAAATTGAGCCAACTTGAGCGATTTCTTTAGTTGTCGTGCAAGGCTTTGACAACTTCTTGAGCTCTTCAACGGCAACGGCGACAGCTTTGTCGATACCGCGCTTCAGATCCATTGGGTTGATGCCGGCAGCCACATACTTGAGGCCTTCAACAACAATCGACTGCGCCAACACTGTTGCAGTGGTGGTGCCGTCGCCAGCGTTGTCAGAAGTCTTTGAAGCGACTTCTTTCACCAACTGGGCGCCGATGTTTTCAAATTTGTCTTTGAGTTCGATTTCTTTAGCAACCGACACGCCGTCTTTAGTGACGGTTGGGGCGCCGAACGAACGCTCGAGCACAACGTTACGGCCCTTAGGACCGAGAGTGGTTTTTACAGCATTGGCGAGGATATTTACGCCACGGACGATGCGCACGCGTGCGTCATCACCGAATAGAACTTGCTTGGCAGCCATTTAGGTTTCCTTCGTATTCTGTGGATTACTGGACAACAGCGAGAATTTCTTCTTCGCGGATGACCAGAACTTCTTCGCCATCAACTTTGACTGTTTGACCGGCATATTTGCCGAACAAAACTTTGTCGCCGACTTTGACGTCCATTTTCAGGACTTTGCCATCTTCAGTTTGTTTGCCGGGACCAACGGCTAGCACTTCACCTTGATCGGGCTTTTCAGCCGCGCTTTCAGGGATAACGATGCCCGAGGCAGTGGTGCGCTCGTTGTCCAGGCGTTTGACGATCACGCGATCGTGCAGGGGACGCAGGGCCATGTAGAACTCCTGTTACAAATAATAAGGTTGTTGGAAAACGCCCAAATGAATTGTTAGCACTCATCAGGGTCGAGTGCTAATTATAAGGGTTGTTTTGGGGATTTCAAGGGGGCTAAGAATTATATAGCGCTCAAACTATTCGACGATGGCTTGCAGTCGCTCTAGTGCGTCATCGAGCACTATTTGAGGCACCCTTTCAATTTTGCGTGCTTTACGCGCAGCGAGGTCAAGCATACGTATCTTGTTCAAGAGCGCAACGCCCTGAGTCTTGCACCCAGTGCCCATTAACGTTACGGCAAACCCGGCATACCTCGCGTAATCGCCCCCTTGTGTGATTGGAGCAACCAATACATCGCCAAGCTTGTTAAATTCTTTGGTCGTCAACACAAGGGCTGGTCGAGTGCCGCGCTGCTCATGTCCAATCGTCGGATCCAGAGGAACGTTGACGATATCCCCGCGCTCAAAAACCTTCACCACTGAACCTCTTGCCCAACAGGCTGAGCAACATCCCAAAGTGCAAGGTCTGCAGGCATTGGCGCTTTCAAGTCGCACTGAGCAATCATGTCGGCGAGTAAATACTTTCGCTTGGGAGTCAGAACGATCTTGCCATCTGGTGTGGTGTTCAGAGTCAAATGATGACCAACACCCAGACCTAGGTCCTTCAGTACGGGTGGTGGCATGACGAGTGCCGTGCTGTTACCCATCTTTTTTAATACGATTTCCACAGAAAACTCCGACTCGCCATTGACCGACCAATTTTACCACCATAACACTTCAAATGTACAACAATGTATTACAACTGAAGGATCACAAACGTCTCACAGCCTTATGTCAAGCCTGATACATAAAAAACCAAGTGACTGGTAAATATCTAAGCGGTTATGTGGGCTGCTCATTCGCTATTCGTGACAGGCAGAGTGGGTCGGTTAGCCATCATCCAATCCAGCCAAGCCCTTGCGGCCGCATCAAGCGTTCTCCCCTCTGGCTGCACGACAAACAAGCGCCGCTCTAGACCGCGAAAATCTAGGTGTCGGCGTACAAGATCCGTGTAAGGGAAGTGGTACAAATTGAATTGAGGAATCGCAGCCAGCCCAACGCCGGCTCGCACCAGACCGATTACCGTGGCTAGCTGTTCGACTTCCATCAGGGTTGGAGCGTCCTCTGGCTTGAGCACGCTCAGCAGGTATTGGCCAACAATGCTGTGACGCGACTGGGTGATGAAACGTTCGCCGGCCAAATCCCCCACCAAGACTCGGGGCAAATCCGCTAAGCGATGGTCCTTTCGACAGACAAGTTCGAAACAGTCGGACGCGAACCACTGGCTCTCGAGCCCTTGTTCATCGGCCGCCTGTGTAGTGATGCAAAAGTCGGCCTGCCCGCTACGTACTAGTTCGATTCCCTTTTCAGACAGCACATCGCACACCGTGACCTCGATACCCGGGAAACGTTTGCTGAAGTCCGCAAGCACCGTCGGCAGCCAACCAGCGGCTAATGATGGCAGCAGGGCGATGGTCACGCGCCCGTAGCGGTGGTCTGCCAAACTGCGCACGTTTTCCAGTCCACTCTGCAGTTCCAGCAGTATTCGACGCGCAGGACCTTCAAAGGCCGAACCCGCTGCGGTGAGGGTGACGTTGCGCGTGTTCCGAACGAATAATTTGGCGCCGACCACCTGTTCCAGCGACTGGATGACGGCGCTAAAGGCTGACTGTGACAGCGCTATCGATTGCGCAGCTTGAGTGAAATGGCATGTCCGTACCAACGCCAGAAAGGCGCGCAGGTGTCGAACAGACAGGCTAGAAGAGCTGTGTGAGTTAAAGATTCGAGTATTCATCTGCGAACCCAAATGTGTATCCATCTGTGAATTCAGCTATTTTTTCGATTAGTTTATCTAAATAATGAGTTGGACAGGTTAATTTCGCTTGACTAGAGTAGTCATTCATTATTTTCACCATGTTTGGTCTTCTTCATGCCTTCATTGACATCTGCTGACTCGCCAGCCATAGCCCTTGAAACCGATGCCCCACACGGACCACTTTCGGGACTGCGCGTCGTCAAGATCTGCAAAACGATTGCAGGTCCGACCTGTGCGAGGCTGCTCAGGGTCATGCTGACCCTAGCTTGCCTAGCCCCAGCGACCGTCTGCACGCTGGCCGTTGCTGCCGAAATCAAGGCGATCGAAATTGTTGTGCCCTTTCCGCCGGGTGGCAGCGTCAATCCGGTGGCTCGGCTGCTGCAGTTAGGCATGAAGGACCATTTGGACGCCACAATTGTGGTGGTCAACCAGCCGGGCGCGGGCGGCACGATTGGCACTGCGCGGGTGGCGCGAGCAACCCCTGACGGCTCTCTGCTGGGCCTCACTACCGTGGGCCCACTCACCACGCAACCACATTTAACGACACAGAGTTACGGCGTTGACTCTTTTGAATATATTTGCCGTACGCACTTAACCCCACAAGTGCTGGCGGTAGCCGATAACTCTCCCTTCAAGTCTGTCAAAGACCTAGTCGAGTTCGCTAAAAAGAATCCGGGCAAGGTCGTACTATCCTCAACGGGCGTTGGTTCGCTGCCACACTTGGCCGCTGTAGAGTTCGCTCAGCTCGCTGGCTTTGAGTGGTTGCATTTGCCGTCTAAGGGTGACTCCGAAGCGGCTCAACTCGCATTAAGCGGCGAGATCACTGGCTGGGTAGCTGGTGTGCAAACCTATGCACCATTGACTCCTCGATTGCGCGCGCTTGGTCTTCTCGATACTGAACGCAACCCAGCTCTGCCGGACGTACCCACATTTAAGGAGCAAGGCTTTCCGCTGGTGTCCAATGGCTGGGGCGGACTGGTGGCACCTAAGGGTCTACCGCCGGCGGTATTGGCTAAACTGTCTAATGCCTGCTCACACGCCACACAGACGCCAGAGTTTAGGACGCTTTTACAGACGTTGAAGGTGCCGCAGGGCTACCTTGACTCTGCTAATTTTGCCGCCTTCGTGCACGCTGAGAGCGATCGCTACAGCCGCCTGATTCGCACTCTAGGGGCAGCGCAGGTGAAGTCCAATTGACGATTCACCCGACGAGAGCGAACTAACAGCGGCCTCATTAGGATGCAACCCATGGGCAATAGGGTGCAACCCATGGCCAAGCCACAACACCACAAGAATTCAAAGACTTCACGGCGTCAGAAATAAAAAAAATGGGGCACTATCATTGCCCGATCAAATATCAAACTTGACTAAGGGATACAGGGATGCAAACCAAAGGCAATAACGGACCACGCTATCGGCATCAAGTGCAAGAGACTAGCGAATATACGACGATAGGTGTCGCTAAGCTGACCCCAATCATTGGTGCAGAAATTTCTGGCATTGATTTGTCTAAACCTTTGGCGCCCGAGCAGCAAACTGAGGTGCACCGCGCCTTGGCTGAAAATCAGGTGATCTTCTTTAGAGATCAAGACCTCACCAAAGAACAACATCTTGCGTTTGGGCGTTTGTTTGGCGATTTGCATATTCATCCGGCAGCGCCGCACGTTGAGGGCTTGCCTGCGTTAATGAAAATTCACGCGGATGAAAGTTCTCCTCGCGCCAACGGTGAACGGTGGCACACCGACGTCAGTTGCGATCAAACGCCTCCGATGGGAAGCATCTTACATATTCACACGCTCCCACCTCATGGCGGCGACACACTGTTTGCAAGTATGTACGCTGCCTATGATGCGTTATCTGATCGGATGAAACATTACTTAAATGGCATGACAGCGTTGCATGATGGTGAGTCAAATTATCGCGGCACATACAAAAATTTTGGTGTGGTCGATAAACCAAGTTACCCCTATGCCGAGCATCCCGTTGTCAGAACACATCCCGTAACAGGCCGTCAGGCCCTTTACGTGAATCGCGGTTTTACGATCCACTTGAATGGGGTCCCTAAAGACGAAAGTGCCGGTATGTTGCGTTATCTTTACGAACATATTGAAAACCCACTGTTTCAATGTCGCTTTCAATGGAAGAAAAACTCGATTGCTTTTTGGGATAACCGCTGTGTCCAGCACAGGGCGATGTGGGATTATTGGCCTCACACGCGAAGTGG
>JARXAG010000180.1 GCA_029866055.1 Burkholderiaceae bacterium | reverse complement strand
AATAGAATATTTTGTGTTGTGGTCATAACAATGCGATCTCAGCAGCGTCAAAGCCGGCCGCTAAGCGCGCCTCAACATTGAACGGCCCTTTTAATTTTGGCGCACGATAGGTAGTCGCCAGTTCGGCATAAGTATGAATGGCATCTAACCCGCGCTCAGTACACAGCCAGCGGTACCAATAATTGCCAATCGTTACGTGGCCAATCTCATCGCGCAAAATAATATCGATAATCGCGGCGCCCGCCGGGTCGCCACCGCTCGCAAGCTTATGACGTACCGCCGGCGAAGCATCCAGCCCCCGGGCTTCAAGTGTGCGAGGCACCAACGCCAACCTGGCCAAGACATCATCTTGCGTGCGCTCAGCCATTTCCCATAAACCATCGTGGCCTGAAAAGTCACCGTACTGGTGCCCTAAGGTTTGTAAATGCTGATTGAGCAAGCCAAAGTGCTCACACTCTTCTTGCGCGACTTGCAACCAGTCGTAATAAAACTTATCGGGCATGTTTTCAAAGCGCCAGATCACGTCTAGGGCAAGATTGATGGCGTTGAATTCGATATGCGCCAACGCATGGATCAATATGGCACGCCCTTCAAGAGTATGCACACTGCGTAGTCCTAACTGCGTGGGCGGTACAAGCTTAATTGCAGGGCGACCGGGGATGTCGGCTGAGGCTAAAAATATACGAGTGGGATCTAGTGGCGTGCTTTGGCTGAGGCTTTTCAAGCAATCAGCCTTCGCCTGCCAGGTGTCGTGGCACAGCGCCTCAAGAGCACGCTCTCTGAGTTCCATCTCTTAGGCCAACTGCCACCAGGTAAAGCCCAAGGCGCTCAGCGCGCCAACCGTCAACATCGTACGCAAACGAAAGACCCAGCCGAGCATGAGTTCGGGCAGCTTGCGCCTAAGCATGCTGTCAAGCAGCCATTGAAACGCGAGCCCCGCCATCAAGATACGCAGACCTGTTTCTGGCGTGGTCAGCGTCGCCCCCCAGCCAACCAACGCGGGCACTACGCTCCAGACAAACATCGTTGTACGTGGTGCGTTTGGCGGGGCATGCACTGCCATCCCCCACCATAGGGCCCCCACAAAACTTAAGATCACCGCGCCGTACATCATCAACCCCATCAGCGCGAGTAGTGGATCAACCCCAGTATCAACTACCGTTGCCAAGGCAAAGCCCCAAAAAGGCAACACGCCGAGCAACCCTGGAATCAACGCGCCCAAGGGGGTTCGAGTAGGTTGATTCATGGTGTCGTTTAAGCCTTTTTAGTCGTTTTTTTGGCTTTTTTCTTGGCTTTCTTTTCGGGGATACCCAACATCGTTTTGCGACAGCTTGGCGCGCCGCAACGGCATTCGTATTGAGCTTTAAGCGACTTGGTTAATTTCTCGTCATCGATCACTAAGCCATAGTCGTAGTTAAGTTCTTCTCCACGCTTGATGTCCCGCTTTGCCAAAATATAAACACGTTTGCCGCCCTTGCCTTCTGAGCTCTCGCAATTTGGCTCACAAGCATGATTAATCCATCGCGCCTCATTGCCGTGATCATTACCGTCAATCACTTTGCCCGAGCTTAACGAAAAGAAAAAGGTATGAAAAGGATCGTCGGGATTTGTGGGGTGGCGTCGGTCGGCCTCTTTGGCACTGATGGTTTTGCCACCGTACTCAATGATGCGAGTGCCTTCGGGGATTTTGCGTGCCGCAAAAACGCCGTTGCCATGCACTTTAGATTGGCGAACAATATGCCAGGGCTTTTCAGATGAAGGCTTTTCAGGTGAGGTCATTTAAGTGAAGTCTAGAATCAGGTGCGTTTGATACCAAAACAATGCTGTGGCTCGGGAAACTGACTAGCGCGAACCTCCTCAGCATAATGCTGAACCGAGCTTCGCATCATTTCTTCAAGATTGGCATAGCGCTTAACGAATTTTGGCACACGCTCGCCACTTAAGCCAAGCATATCTTCTGTGACCAGTATTTGACCATCGCATTTTACCGAGGCACCGATCCCGATTGTCGGGATCGCGAGCGCCGCCGTAATCGTTTCGCCCAAGGCCTCGGCCACCCCTTCAAGCACAATCGCAAACGCGCCTGCCTGTTCAAGCGCCTCCGCCTCGGCGAGTATTCGAGCGGCCGCTTCGGGGCTACGACCTTGCGCCAGGTATCCACCCATCGTATTTACGTATTGAGGCATCAGGCCCACATGCGCCATCACCGGGATGCCACGTTCAACGAGGTAGCGAACCGTCTCAGCCATCACCACTCCGCCCTCAAGCTTGACCGCCGTGGCGCCCTTTCCGATCAAGTGCGCAGCATTGCGAAACGCTTGTGCCGCTGATTCTTGATAGCTACCAAAGGGCATATCAGCGACCACGCAAGCGTGTTGTGTTGCCCTGACAACCGCAGCGGTATGTTGCCCAATTTGCTCGATCGTGATTGTGAGAGTGTCGGGTAGACCATAGGCGACCATCGCCGTTGAGTCGCCAATCAATATAAAGTCAACGTACTCATCAATGATGCGTGCCGTCGAATAATTGTGTGCGGTCAGCGCCACAATTTTGCGCTGGCCCTTACACGCCACTAATTGAGGCACGGTGACGCGCTTAATTTCTGAATGCGAGCTCAAAACAGCACCTTAATGTTTAAGAGTAGATTTGAGGATGCCTGGCTGTCTCTGACCAAGGACGCATCTCAAGATTGGCATAAAAAGCGCTGACGGCTTTTTCAAAGCTCGAGGGCATCCTTTCTTTAACTAAAAGGATACCCTCAAGTGAAGGCCAGCGTTTACTTGGCCGCTTTTTTGGCTGCGGTCTTTGTTGCCCTTTTCGCAGCAACCTTCGTTGCAGCTTTTTTCACTGCTTTTTTGACAGCTTTCTTTACCGCTTTTTTCACGGCTTTCGCCGCAGGTTTAGCCGCTACAACGTCGTCCGACTCGGTCGCTTGAACGGATGCCGACTTGGATGCGACCTTTTTAACGGTCTTTGTCGCCTTCTTGGCGGCCGTCTTGGTTGCTGTCTTCGTTGTCGTCTTAGTCGCGGTTTTGCTTGCGACCTTGCTCGCGGTTTTACCCGCGGCCTTCGCCGCAAAACGACCCGTACCGGCTTTGCCGCCCTCTTTGACAGGGCGCGCTTCAAACTCAAAGTTCACCTTGCCGTCTTCGCCACGCGACAGATAGGCTTTGAATTTACGATTGTTACGATTCGATACAAATCCCTCAAGAAGATCCGTCCGCCCGGTCGCTAATAACTTGGTCATCTGCTCGGCACTGATCTCTTGCTGCAAAATCACTTTGCCCGATCTGAAATCGCAATTGCGCTCTGGGCCAACCGATTTTTCACAAATAAAACTCATGCCATGCTCAAACACCGGCGCCTGACATTTTGGGCAGGGGCCTAAAGCCATCTGACCCGAAAAATCAACCGACTCATTGGCCTCCTCGTCACGCTGACCAAAGTCAAATTCAAGCTTCGACTCAGCGTTAATAATCAAGATCGAGGCAAAGGGGCGCCCCATCTTGCTGATAAAACCTTGCATCGGCCCGATGCGTTTGTCAGTAATGAGCGTCTCAACTTCTTCAGGCTCAAACGTGCGTCCGCCCGGATGCTTACCAATCGAAAAATCGCAACTGGTGCAGGCATAACGCCGATAGTTTTCTTTCACCACGTTGCCGCATTTTGGGCAAGGCGATTTCAAGGTGACGTAATCACCAGGTACCGTATCGCGCTCATATTCTTTAGCTCGCTTCACAATGACCTGCGTCATTTGGGCGATCTCAAGCATGAAGGCTTCGCGCTGCATTTCACCCTGTTCGATCTGCTTAAGCTTGTGCTCCCACTCGCCAGTTAACTCAGGCGAGGTCAGCTCTTTGACATCTAAGCCGTTGAGCAAAGTCATCAACTGTCTGGCTTTTGCTGTTGGGACAAGATCGCGGCCGTCACGGCGCAAATAGGTTTCTGAAAGCAGGCCTTCAATGATCGTAGCGCGCGTCGCCGGTGTACCCAAGCCACTTTGTGCCATTGCCTGAGCAAAGTCATCATCATCGACCAACTTGCCCGCGTTTTCCATGCCAGACAACAAGGTCGCCTCGTTATAGCGTGCAGGTGGCCGGGTTGCCAAACTCACGGTCTCGATGTCTTCGGTGCGAACTTTTTCACCGTCTGCCACGGCGACTAAATTCGCGTCGTCGCCCTGCGCCTCGCGCCCCTCTATAGCGCGCCAACCCGGCGACACCATGACCTTGCCTTCAGTTTTGAAGTGATGGCCTTGTACGAGGGTAGTCCGTACCGTATCGCGCCACTCAACCGGCGGAAAGAAAATCGCCAAGAAACGTTTAACGACGATGTCGTAGACCTTTGCCTCTGCATCGCTAAGTTCAGTTGGCACTTGCATCGTCGGAATAATTGCAAAGTGATCCGACACTTTTTTGTTATCAAAAATACGGCGGTTAGGTTTAACCCAACCATTTTTGGTGATCGTCGCGGCATGCGGAGAAATCGCTTTCGACACGCCTTTGCCCTCAGCTAAACCTGCAATGGTCTCGCGTACCGTATTGAGATAATCCTCTGGCAAAAACTTTGAATCCGTTCGTGGATACGTCAGCGCCTTGTGGCGCTCATACAAGCTTTGCGCAAGAGACAACGTCGTTTTCGCTGAAAAACCAAAACGCCCGTTCGCCTCGCGCTGCAACGAGGTCAGATCAAACAAGGGTTTGGCAGCTTCAAAACGAGGTTTTGATTCTTCGCTCACCACCCCTGGCTGATTGCGACAAGCCGCCACCACACTCTTCGCAGCGGCTTCGGTCCAAACACGAGACTCTTTTTGCTCTGCATCGTCAGCGACTTTTTTGAAGGCTGGATCAATCCAACGCCCTTCATAGATACCGGCGGCTGCGACAAAACTCGCTTTCACTTCCCAATAGTCACGGGGTACGAAATGGCGGATTTTTTCTTCGCGGGCAAAGACTAAGGCCAACGTAGGCGTTTGTACACGCCCGACCGGGGTCTTGAAAAAACCGCCATCTTTACTATTAAAGGCAGTCATGGCGCGCGTGCCATTAATCCCCACCAACCAGTCTGCCTCGGCCCGCGAACGGGCGGCAGCCTCAAGTGGCTTCATGGTGTCATCGGCCCGCAACGTCGCAAACGCTTCGCGAATGGCGTCTTGCGTCATCGACTGTAACCACAACCGTTGCGTGGGTTTCTTTTGACCCGCATATTGGGCGATGTAGCGAAAAATCAATTCGCCTTCACGCCCGGCGTCGCAGGCGTTAATGAGCGCGCCAACATCCTTACGCTTGATCAGTTTGACCAACATTTTGAGCCGGTCGACCGAACGCTTATCCTTCGTTGGCGCCAAATCGAATTCAGGCGGTACAACCGGCAAATGCGCAAAACTCCATTTACCTTTAACGGGGTCATTCGGGGCGATCAAGGTCAACAGATGGCCCACGCTTGAAGACAAGACGTATTTTTCGTTTTCGAAAAAGTCGCCTTCTCGGGTAAAACCACCCAGGGCACGCGAAATATCGAGTGCAACAGAGGGTTTTTCGGCAATGATTAATGTTTTAGTCATTCTTGTCCAGATACAACTCTTAAAGCGGTTTACCAAGCATGGCGCGAGGCCTAAATCAGGCTAACGCGCATCATAAGAGTGGTGATGAATGCCGTGCAAGTTAGCACGTTCAGGGCCTTGACCCCAAATTTGGGTCGCCATTGACCAAAATGTCTCTATATTAGAAGCCACTAGTTTTTCGAAACCTAGCGCTTGCCAAGCCTGCTGCAATACGGTTAGCGGGCTCGACAAGTCAAGGGCTTGAGCCCCATTTTGCTTAGACAATTTCAACCCTCTGGCGTCGTAGACCACCGGGACATGCAACACGCTAGGAGGGTTTTGCCCCAACAGCCGGGCCAATAACTGCTGACGTGCGGTGCTGCTAAGTAAATCTTCACCCCTTACGATATCGGTCACACCTTGCTCGGCGTCATCCACCACCACCGCCAACTGATACGACCAGATCCCGTCGGCACGTTTCAGTACAAAATCACCCACTACGCGCGCAACCTCTTGACACTGTAGGCCCAACCAGCGGTCTGTAAAACATATGGTCTCGTTAGGTACCCGCAGGCGCCAAGAGTGCGCTTGGCGCCCGATTGGCGCGCCAGAACGGCATGTGCCGGGGTATGGACGCTCTGAGTGAGCACTTGCCTCGGGTTGGCTTACCGCCGAATCAGCAATTTCACGCCTAGTGCAGCCACAGGCGTACACCTGCTTGGCCGCCAACAGGGCATCAAAGGCCTGCTGGTAAAGATTTAAGCGTTGCGACTGATAGGCTACCTCGCGATCCCAGTGCATACCTAACCCTGACAACTGCTGCAAAATCAGCTCTGCGGCACCTTGTACCGTTCTTGGGGTATCCAGGTCTTCAATTCTGACCAGCCACTGCCCTCGGTGGGCTCGCGCATCCAAAAAGCTAGCCATGGCCGCCACAAGTGAGCCCGCGTGTAGCGGGCCACTCGGGCTTGGTGCAAACCGACCAACGTAGGGCGATACCGTGCGCAACAAACTTAATGCAAAAGCCGATCGCCGTCGTCGCGCAGTAATTCTTCAAGGATCAGATGATCTACCTCTGACTCTTGGCTCCAGAGCACCATCAGCGCGATGATTTTGATTTTTTGCAAAGACACAGAGCCCTCTGTGGTGGCCAAAGCACGGTCGATCACGATTTCACGTAACGCGGGCGACAAGGCTTCGGTCGCTTCGAGAAAAGTGATGAAACCAATCGCTTCGGGGTCGAGGTGTTGTTGCTCAAAGTCAGCATACACACGCGAGCCACTACCCGGTGTCTGCGACAGTTCAACGCACTGTGCAGTGGTTTCGGCCAAGCCCACCAGCCAACCTAACGCGTCATCAATATCGGTGTGCTCAAAGCCCGCCGCAGCCAGGCGCTTTGCTAACACATCGGCCGACGGACAGGCCTCGGGTGTGTAGTAGTTCTCGAACAGGTAAACCAGAATGTCAAACATAAAGACGGGCTCCTGTTGCTGGCCGGGGCAGGGGGCACCCGACCAAGTAGTTTGACTCTACGCCAAAAACTTTGCCGCGACAAGTCGAACTATAAATTTGTTTTTTTGCAACGCTGTCATGCCAAATTAACAATGATTAGTCACCACTTAAAATACAAAACCCTTTTCAAGCAAGGGTAATCAGCGCCGCGCCCTCAGCCACTTGATCCCCAACACCGTAAAGCAATTCTTTGACCGTTCCCTCGCCTGGCGCCGCAATGGTGTGCTCCATTTTCATGGCCTCCATCACCAACAACTCCTGCCCACGCTTGACCTTATCCCCCACCGCAACATGTACAGCAATCACCTTGCCAGGCATTGGGGCAGTTAAGCCGCCCGCGGGCTCAGACTGCCCGTCAGCCGCGTGTTTCAGAGGGTCTTTCAGTACAAGTGAGGTCATCGCACCCGATGAAAAAACATCAAAGCGCTCGCCTCGCCGCACGACTGTGCCGGTGACCGCCAAGTGACCTAGCGTAAGCTCAATGTTCAAGGCTGAGGAGTTGCCATCCTTGGCGGCATGATCGTTTTTGACCGCGTTGCCGCTCTTGGCCGTGCGCCAACCAAACGGGTAGCGCTCACCGTCCATTTCAAGCACCTGCCCCGTACCTTGGCGATGCAAAACACAACTGCGGGCACCTTCTTGATCCACCCAGCTAAACGCACGCCGATATAAACCATTCAAGCGCCAACCGTCTGTGCGCGCCCAGGGGTCGTCATCCGACACGGCCGCGGTTTCACAGAGCAACAACGCAGCGACAGCGAACGCCAACGCCTCGTGGCTAGCAGATGCGGGCGCCGGTAGCAATGTCGCACGCTGCTGCTCGATCAACCCTGTATCCAAATCGCCTGCAGCAAAGGCCTGGTCCGTCATCAATCGCGTCAAAAACCCAACGTTAGTATGCACGCCAACCACCTGTGTCTGCGCCAGAGCCTGCACCATCCGCGCACGCGCCTGATCACGGTCAGCGCCCCACACAATCAGCTTCGCAATCATCGGGTCGTAAAACGGCGAGATCGTATCGCCCATACGAACACCACCATCCACCCTAATGTCAGCATTGCTAAAGGCCGTATGGGGCGGCAAGGCCAAATACGCGAGCGTGCCCACCGAAGGCAAAAAGTTTTTGTCTGGATTCTCAGCATAAATACGCGCTTCAATCGAATGACCACAGCGCGTCAGTTGCTCTTGCGTCAAGGGCAAGGCTTCGCCACTCGCCACACGCAATTGCCACTCTACCAAGTCAAGCCCCGTGATCATCTCGGTCACAGGGTGTTCAACCTGCAAGCGCGTATTCATCTCCATGAAATAAAAACGGCCGCTTGGCTCAACAATAAATTCAACCGTGCCTGCGCCCACGTAGTTCACGGCGCGTGCCGCGGCAACCGCAGCTTCGCCCATCGCACGGCGTCGCTCTTCGGTCATGCCGGGGGCTGGGGCTTCTTCAATCACCTTCTGATGACGGCGCTGCACTGAACAATCGCGTTCAAACAAATAGACCGCATTGCCGTGCGAATCAGCAAACACTTGAATCTCGATATGGCGAGGCTTTTGCACATAGCGCTCAATCAAGACACGATCATCATTAAAGCTTGAGGCAGATTCACGCTTGCACGAAGCCAAGGCACTGGCAAAATCTTCAGCGCTCGTCACAACACGCATCCCCTTGCCACCGCCACCCGCACTCGCCTTAATCATCACTGGGTAGCCAATGACATCCGCTTGTTGCTTTAAAAAATCCGGGTCTTGGTTGTCGCCGTGATACCCAGGCACCAACGGTACCCCAGCTTTTTCCATTAAGGTCTTTGAGGCCGACTTGCTCCCCATCGCAGCGATCGCAGACGCAGGAGGCCCCACAAAACTAATCCCCGCTTTTGCACACGCGTTAGCAAAGTCAGCGTTCTCAGATAAAAATCCGTAACCGGGATGAATCGCTTGCGCACCGTGCGCGAGTGCTGCCTGCAAAATCGTTTCGCTTTTTAAATAACTTTCACGCGCGGCCGACGCACCAATGTGCACGGCGGCGTCACAACTCACGACATGCTTGGCACCTGCATCGGCATCCGAATACACCGCGATGGTTCGGATCCCTAAGCGGCGCGCCGTTGCAGCAACACGGCAGGCAATTTCGCCGCGATTGGCAATCAATAACGTTGTAAACACAATAGCTCCTTGATCCAACGTTTACATTCGAAACACGCCAAAGCGTGTGTCAGCAATCGGTGCGTTTAATGCAGCAGACAAGCCAAGCGCCAAGACACGGCGCGTATCCGAAGGCTGAATCACACCGTCATCCCACAAGCGCGCAGTGGCATAGTACGGGTGCCCTTCGCGTTCGTATTGCTCGCGAATCGGTGTTTTAAATTCGTTTTCTTCATCGGCCGACCATTGCGTGCCTTTCGCTTCAACGGCTTCACGCTTAAGCGTTGCCAACACGCTGGCCGCCTGCTCGCCGCCCATCACTGAAATGCGCGCGTTAGGCCACATCACCAATAGTCGTGGCGAAAAGGCCCGACCGCACATGCCATAGTTGCCGGCACCAAACGCACCGCCGATGATGACGGTGAACTTGGGCACAGCGACCGTCGATACAGCAGTGACTAACTTGGCTCCGTGGCGGGCGATGCCTTCGTTTTCGTATTTGCGGCCCACCATAAAGCCGGTAATGTTTTGTAAAAACACCAGAGGGATTTTGCGTTGGCCGCACAGCTCGATGAAGTGTGCCCCTTTTTGTGCAGACTCTGAAAACAAGATGCCGTTGTTCGCAACAATGCCAACCGGCATCCCTTCGATATGAGCAAAGCCGGTAATGAGCGTTGTACCAAAACGCGCTTTGAATTCTTCAAACTCCGAGCCATCAACGATGCGGGCAATGATCTCACGTACGTCATACGGCTTGCGCGTATCAACGGGCACGATGCCATTGACTTCGTTTACGTCATAGGCAGGCGGCACGCTTTTTCTAAGCGCCAACTGTACTGATTTTTGTCGATTTAATCGGCTCACCGCATCGCGAGCGAGCGCCAGCGCGTGATGATCGTTGGCGGCAAGGTGATCGGCAACACCAGATAAACGCGTGTGAACATCACCACCACCGAGATCCTCGCTTGAAACAATTTCGCCGGTGGCCGCCTTCACAAGTGGAGGCCCGCCTAAAAAGAT
>JARXAG010000168.1 GCA_029866055.1 Burkholderiaceae bacterium | reverse complement strand
GACGTTTAGCGAGACGCAGACAATGCTTGGTGGTACACCATTTACCACCGATAAGTCGACGGTATTTGATTTGACTCTGCGTTGGTCAAACTCGACATGGTTGCGAGGCGTGACCAACCTGAGCGCTGGCTACTATCAGGGACTATCAGGGCTGAACTCATCGCGCGCCAGCGACTTAGGAGTATCGGTGCCTGGTTTTAACCCCTCGTTCAATAAGTTCGCGTTTAACCTCTCACGTACTCAGTATTTACCGAACAAATTTAGTGTTCATGCAGGCGCAGTGGGTCAATACACGGCTGACAGCTTGTTGATTGCGAATCAGATTTCGTTTGGTGGGCCACCGATTGGCCGAGCCTACTACTATGGCGCGATCATGGGCGACCGAGGCTTGGGGTTCTTTGCTGAATTGCGAAAAGACGTGACGTTCTCTGATTTATTGAGCCAACCGGTGCAGTTTTTTGTGTTTGTCGATAAAGGCACCACCTATATCAACACCAATGTGGCTGCTGGCAGAGTCGGTGGGTCGTATAGCCTCACTTCGTATGGCCTAGGGGCTCGTACAAACTTTTCAAAAGGTTCAGTCGAACTGTCTTATGCGCGTGGGGCGTCGGTATTAAATACGACCGAGCCACCGCCGAATAATCGTTTTCTGTTTTCTGGAATCTACTATTTTTGACAGGAGCCCGCGATGCTTGAAGATATTTTAAACATTGGCACGATACTGAGTACAGAAAAGGATGCTGAGAAGCTTTACGAGATTATTTTAAAAGCGGCGATGGATTTTACTCACTCAGACGCTGGCACACTGTATCGTCTAGTTGACGATAAGCAATTGAGCTTTGATATTATTCACACACGCAGCAAAGGCGTACATTTGGGCGGCAAGTCAGGCCATCCCATTAGCTTAGCTCCCATTGATTTGTTTTTGGCTGACGGCACACCCGATCACTCAAGAATCGTTTGCCACGCCGTTCATACCCACGAGACCGTGCAGGTAGATGACGTCTACGCGAGCACGCGTTTCGATTTTTCTGGCACACATGCCTTTGACAAGCAGAACGATTACCTGTCGAGGTCTGTGTTGGCCGTGCCGTTGCGCACGCCAGATGGCGAAATCATTGGTGCCTTGCAGCTATTGAATCCGCTCGACGAAAGCGGTGCAATACGCGCGTTTACCAACCAAGAGCAATCTGTGGTGCGATCTTTGGCGTCGCAAATGGCTGTGGCACTTGCCAATCGAATTTTGATTGTTGCACAGGCCGCCTTGTTTGATTCAATGATTCAGTTGATTAATAGTGCCATTGACGATAAGTCACCCTATACCGGCGGGCACTGTTCTCGCGTGCCGCAGCTAACCTTGATGATGGCCGATGCGGTGAATCGCTGCCAACAGGGCCCATTGGCAAATTTTGAAATGACAGCCGAAGATCGCGCCGAATTACGCGTGGCAGGTTTTTTGCATGACTGCGGAAAAATTTCAACACCCGTGCACGTGGTTGATAAGGCGACCAAGCTTGAGGCGATTCATGATCGCATTGCCATGGTTGAACTACGTTTTGAGTTGGTGATCAAAGAAATCGAAATCGCTTTGCTCAAGGGCGAGTTGAGCCCAGAGCAGGCCCAACAAAAACGTCAACAAGCGCTTGACGATCTTGAGTTTTTAAAGAAAAGTAATACTGGGTCTGAGTCGATGCGCGATGAACACGTGCAACGTATCGCACAGATTAGCCAGCAATATGCATGGGTCAGTTCCAAGGGCGATGAACAGGCCGCGGTCACGCCAGACGAAGCAAATAATCTTAGCATTCGCTATGGCACGCTCAACAACGAAGAGCGTGAAATCATCAATCATCACATCGTGCTCACGATCAACCTGCTTGAACAATTGCCGTGGCCTAAGCACTTGCGCAATGTCCCTGAGTATGCCGGTGGCCATCACGAAAAAATGGATGGCAAGGGTTACCCTAAAGGCCTCACTCGAGACCAAATGTCGGTACAAGCACGTTGCATGGGTATCGCCGATATCTTTGAGGCTTTAACCGCAAGTGACCGTCCGTACAAAAAGGCAAAGACCTTATCTGAGTCTTTAAAAATCATGGGCTCGATGAAACTTGGCCAACATATCGACCCAGACTTGTTTGACGTCTTTATTTGGGAAAAAGTGTATCTGCAATACGCTCAGGCATACCTCGGTGTTGAGCAGATTGACGAGGTCGATGTCACACAAATCCCGGGTTATGTTGCACCGCCTGAAGGCTATATTTCAGCGGTGGTGTAAGTCGGTCGGGACAATTTAATCCCACTTTGGTTGCGCTGACGCTTAAGCAACGGCAGCATCACACGTTTTGTGTGAGGCATCATGGGGCGGCTTTGTGCGCTCGCGATTGTGTTGGGTTCGGTGCTGACGCAGTCTTCAGCAAGACTGCCCCCGCTTGCCGGTTTGTATTCCGCATGTCTTGTTACGGCGAGCTTGCTCGCCCTGCTGCGCGTGCTACCACTCAGTAAGCAGCAAAAACCGTCTATTTGGGTTGGCCGTGTTGGCCTGGGGGTGCAGCGGACAACTGCAATATTGCTCGCCCTGTTATTAAGCCTGACTTGGACGACATGGCGCGCTGAGCAGCGCCTAAATGCCATGCTGTCGCTCGAACACGAAAACGTTGTGACGCGTTTGACCTTTAGAGTCGCGTCTTTGCCCAACGACACCTCTGAGAGCGTTCGCTTCGAGGCACAAGTGCTTGAACCGTACAAGGTAGGGGTGCCCAACTCGTTGCAAATCTCGTGGTTAAAGACGACTGCGATGCCTCGTGTGTTGCCGGGGCAGGTGTTTCGGGCCGCGTTGGTGTTGCGTCGCCCGCATAGCAATTTGAACCCGCATGGTTTCGATTATGAAGGGCATCTATTTGCAAAGAATATTCGAGCCCTCGGGCGCGTTCGCGGCACGCCGGTCATGTTGGCGGATGAGCCTTTTGCAACGTTTTCGGTCGCGATTGCACGCTCACGTCATCTGGTGCGCGATGGCATGCGTCGTGTGACCGCAAACATGACCTATGGCGCGGTGTTGATCGCGCTTGCTATTGGCGATCAAGACAGTGTCAGGCAAGAACACTGGCAGGTCTTTAATCTTACAGGCATTACTCACTTAGTCTCGATTAGTGGCTCTCATGTGACGATGTTGGCTGCGATGGGAGGATGGTTAACGCTGTGGACAATGAAGCGAGCGCGCTGGCGCGGGCGTCTGTTATGTGAACGCGTGCCAGCAAGGGTGGTCGCCACGCTTGTTGCGATGCTAGTGGCTTGGCTGTATTGCTTATTGGCAGGGTGGGGTGTGCCCGCGCAACGCACGTTTTTTATGCTGGCTTGCGTGGCGGCATCGATACTGGTGCGTCATACCTTGTCGGCCTCGCGCGTGCTTGCGGCGGCCGCAGCCGTCGTTGTGGTGGCCGACCCCTGGGCACCGCTTTCAACCGGATTTTGGTTATCGTTTTTAGCGGTTGGGATTTTATTTGCAGCTGGGGCGGCTGGGCACGCGCGTGGGCCAGGGCTCTCGCGTTGGCAAAGTTTCAAACAGCTTTGCACCGAGGCGAGTCGCTTGCAGTGGCTCATTACGATCGCGATGCTCCCTGTACTGGCTTTTTTGTTTCAGCAAGTCTCGCTGGTGTCGCCGTTTGCAAACGCGCTGGCGATCCCGGTACTCACCTTTGTGGTCACGCCGCTGGCCTTGGCGCTCGCCTTATTTGGTTTAGTGCCAGGCTTGGGTTGGTTGGCGACGGCAAGTGGTGTCCTCGCACATTGGGCCCTTGAATACACCTTGATCCCTGTGACTTGGTTAGCAAACTTATCGTGGGCAAGCTTTGATGTGGCTGCTGCGCCATTTTGGACACTAGGGATTGCCGGCGCCGGTTTGTGCTGGGCGCTACAGCCTCCGGGATGGCCCGCGCGCTGGGCTGGGTGGTGCTTGCTATTACCTGTATTGTCTTTCACGCCACAACGCCCGGCGCCCGGGCACTGGCGACTGCTTGCTTTTGATGTCGGGCAGGGTGGTGCTGTGCTCTTGCAAACGCAGACGTATGATGTTTTGTTTGATACAGGGCCACGTCAGGGGGCTAATGATGCTGGCACACGTACGATCTTGCCAAACCTGCGAGCGCTAGGCGTACGAAAACTCGATAGCGTCGTGGTGTCTCACGCCGACGGCGATCACGCAGGGGGGTTATTGTCGGTGTTGAACGCGTTGCCGGTCGACCTGTTGTACAGCTCATTTTCGTTTCAAGAATGGCTCAGGCGCGCGTTGCCTGCAAGCGCCTCGGCATCGCTAAAAAGGGTCTCCACTCAGACGCGACTTTGCGAGCGTGGGCAGCGTTGGGTCTGGGATGGCGTGGTGTTTCAATTTTTGCATCCTGAAGCGAAGCTACCCGTTGAGATGTTTGGCCTCAACCAAATCGCACCTCTGCGATCCGCTGAAGGCAAGCTCTCAAAAAATGGGCAAAGTTGTGTGCTTCACGTTCTAGGCTTAGAGCATTCGGCTTTGCTACCTGGTGACATCGGGATTCAGCAAGAGCAATTGTTGCTTGGGCTGCACGTGGCGACGGGATTGACGGCTGACCTTGTCGTGGTAGCGCACCATGGCTCAGAGACGTCTTCCTCAAAGCGCTTTGTGCAACAGATTAAGGCCCAACACGCGATCGCGCAGACTGGCTATTTGAATCGCTTTGGGCACCCGCATCCGACGATTCAGCAGCGCTGGCTTGATGCTCAGACAAGGTTCTGGCAAACCGATCGCCACGGCGCGGTTGTAGCAGAGTCGTTGCCAAAGGGCCTCAAGGTTCAAGCGCATAGCCAACTGCGACAACGTTACTGGCATCAACGGCGGCCTTGAAGGGCTTGCGCTCGATTGTATGAACCGAGTGATACCCACTACAATGGTCGGTATAGTGAGGTTGTGCGTTGGTTGCAATGTCAACTTTCGTCCTTTGCTCGACGAAACAGTCACCTGGAGCCCCTTATGGCCACCCCCCGCCTTAGAGCAGTCATGTGCAGCAGTCCGGCTGGCTTACATCGTATGGCCTATACCGAGTGGGGCGATCCCTCTAACAAAAAAGTGGTGTTGTGCGTGCACGGTTTGACTCGTACCGGCCGCGATTTTGATGTGTTAGCCAAGCGTTTAGCGCAAGACTATCGGGTCGTGTGCCCAGATGTCGTCGGTCGCGGTATGTCTGATCGTCTGGCCAACCCGGCTTTCTATGCGGTGCCGCAGTATGCCGCTGACATGGTGAATTTGGTTGATCGTCTGCAACCCTCTGAATTGCACTGGGTGGGTACTTCAATGGGCGGTTTGATTGGGCTAGCGTACGCTGGCTCGCTGGCATTAGCCCGCGTGCAACAACACAACCTGACCCCCGCCCAGCACTACTCAGACTTGCCTTCAACAGGGGTTCGCTTAGATCGCCTGGTTCTGAACGATGTGGGTCCCCACCTTGAGCCGGTCTCACTTGAACGCATCGGACAATATGTCGGCGAGGCAATCGAGTTTGCTAGCTTTCAAGATGCAGTTCAGTATGTCAAAAAGACAGCGGCTTCGTTTGGTCCGCACACCAAGGCACAATGGGAAGATCTCACGCGTTACAACTACATTGAGCAAAATGGTCGCTGGATTAAGCACTACGACTTAGGGCTTGCTGTACCGTTTAAAAGCATGACGCCTGAGGTCGCCGCGCAAGGTGAGCAGTATTTGTGGTCGGCCTACGCGTCTGTTCAAACGCCGGTGTTGATTTTGCGTGGTGCAGAGTCTGACTTATTGTCTAAACAGACCTTACAACAGATGCTTGAGCGTAATCCTCATGCTCAGGCCCACGAATTTAAAGGGGTGGGTCATGCGCCAACCCTAATGACTGACGATCAAGTCAAAGTCGTAACGGATTTTTTATATGCCTAAGCAAACGCCAACCTTTTGTGCAGATCTGCATTGCCATTCAACCATTTCTGACGGCATCTATCAGCCCGAGGTGGTTGCTGAACGCGCACACTCGTACGGGGTGACCTTATGGTCACTGACTGATCATGATGAAGTGTCAGGGCAACAGCGCGCTCGCGTAAGAGCCGAAGAGCTTGGCATGACATACTTATCGGGGGTCGAGATTTCTGTGACGTGGGCCAATCAAACGGTGCATATTGTTGGCCTTGGTATCGATCCTGAAAACGTAACGTTGGTACAGGGCTTGCGTGAGACCCGTGCGGGTAGAGCGGGCCGTGCGCGTCGCATTGGCGAACGCTTAGCCAAGCTTGGTATGCCTGGCGCTTTTGAAGGCGCACTCACTTTTGCGGGCAATCCCGAGTTGATTAGCCGTACACACTTTGCTCGCTTCTTGGTCGAGGCCGGCCATTGCCAAACTGTACAAAGCGTGTTCGACCATTACCTGAGCGACGATGGCCCTGCACATGAGCCGATGCAGTGGGCTAAGCTTGAAGATGCTGTGAGTTGGATTCGCGGCGCAGGTGGCGTCGCGGTCATCGCGCACCCGGGTCGGTATCACTACACACCTACGCAGTTTGGCGCATTATTTGATACATTTAAAGACGTCGGCGGCCAAGCGATTGAAGTCATCACTGGCAGCCACACTGTGCCGCAGTACCAAGAGTATGCACAAGTTGCGCGCCATTATGATTTTCTGGCCTCGTGTGGTTCAGATTTTCATAGCGCAAAAGAAAGCAAAATTGAGTTCGGTAGCTTGCCGCCATTGCCGGCGGATTTAAAGCCTGTTTGGAAAGACCTGATCTGAAGTGGTTTCGGCAAGACTTG
>JARXAG010000133.1 GCA_029866055.1 Burkholderiaceae bacterium | reverse complement strand
ACCGGGCGGATTTGAAAAGGTTTTTCTGAAAGCCGATTGCCCAGCGTTTGAAAACTTCAGGCCCGCCTGTTTGACCGCCTCGTCACTGACTTTGTGTAAGGGCGTATAAAACGGGTGGTGATGCTCAATAAACGGGTTATTACGCGCCGCGTTATAACAAAAGATCACGGTCCAGCGCCGATTCGGCGAACGATTTTGATCAGACCGATGCATCACGTTTGCATGAAAAAATAGTGCGTCGCCGGGTGCCATCTCAACGTACTCAAGTGGCATCTGCTGCAACATCTGCTCGACTCGCTTTGGATCCGCGCCCACCTGCTCGCCAGGAATAATGCCGTGCTCAACACGGCCCACTAAATGCGAACCTCGAATCACCTGCAAGCAGCCGTTTTCAGGCGTCGCCTGATCGAGCGCGACCATCACACTAGCCATGTGAGGCAATAGGCAGCCATTGTGGTACCAATAGCCATAATCCTGATGCCACTCCCAGGCGCCGCCTTCAAGCGGTTCTTTAGCCGTGAGTTTTGAGTGGTAATGATAGACCTCGCCCCCCAATATCTGCTCGACCGTGTCGACCACCCGATGTGATCGAGCCGCCAAACCATATACGCTATCACCCGGATGATTCCAGGTCGCCATTTTGGTCGCCTTACCCTGTGCATCTTTGCGATCGTACAGGCTCTTTTGTAAGTCTGGATCTTGCTCGATCGCACCTGCCATTAAGGCAATCTCTTCTTGATCAAAGAGCTGTCGAACAATCACATAACCATCTGCGGCAAAGGCAGCCGCTTGTGCAGCAGAGAAAACTGAAGCCATGTCAGAACTCCTTGGTCAACAACAGTGGGATGCTAAGCCTTAGCCTGGCCGCCGCTCAAAGGCAGGGATATCGTCGGGGATATGATGAAAGGGCTGTTTATCAATGGTGAAAATTGCAGCCGTCGGCTTGTAAACCGAAGGGTCGTCAAGAGTGCCAACTTTGATGATCATGGTGCCAGGGCGAAACGGTGATTGGGTGGCAATACTGGTGCCGCAATTCGAACAAAAGTGACGCGTCACGGCCTTGTCGATGTCTTTACGTGTAAAAGTCGCTGTTACCCCTGTCTCGAACTTAAACCCCGCGTGTGGCAACACCATCAGGGCATTAGGATGCCCACCCGCAATATATTGACACTCGCGGCAATGGCACTGAAGCGAGGCCATGACATCGCCCTCAAAACTGTACCGAATCTGTTTGCAGTAACAGCCGCCCGTTAGTTTCATCGCTCGCTCCGGATATTTTTCTTGGTGGACTAAGTTTATTGAGAAATATCGTAACACTAACGTGCTTTGACGAGGCAGTTTCGCCACGAGGTGAATTTGCTTGAAAATGCAGTGACGAAGCGCTTATCCAGAAAGATTAGCTTGATATAAAGTGCCCTTACGCTCCACCTGCACCACACGGAGAGCTTGTTTTAAACAGGCCTACCTTAGGGTAAGAGGATGACCGCAGTGCCGCCGGTGTGCTATACCAAAAACAATATTGACGACCTCTGGAGGCAACTTTGAAACATCTCTCTATCTCTTCCTTGATTTACAGAGGGCTGACGCTCGCGGCACTGATGTCCCTCTCGATCCCGGCGGTTCAGGCGCAAACCCCAATCACTAAATCTATCCGAATGATTGTGCCCTACGGCCCGGGCGGGGCGACCGATGCGTTAGCACGCTTAATCGCGCCCTACGTGGGAGAAGAATTTGGTCAGCAAGCAGTTGTTGAAAATCGCGCAGGCGCGGGCAGTACGATCGGCACCCTCGCCGTGGCCAAAGCAGAGCCGGACGGCCTGACCATTGGGATGATCGATGCCGCATTTATTACCAACCCAAGCCTCGTCTCAAAACTGCCTTACGACACGCTCAAAGACTTCACGCCCATCGTCTTTATCGCCACTTCGCCTTTGGTGTTGTTGGTGAACCCCTCACTGCCAGCCAAGACCCTGCAAGAGTTTACTGCCTATGCAAAAGCCAACGCAGGCAAAATCACGTTCGGCTCTGCGGGTCAAGGCACGGGGGCGCATTTAGCGGCCGAGCAGTTCAAGATGCAGGCCGGCATCGAAATGTTGAACATCCCCTTCAAGGGCGCGGGCGAGGCCATCACGCAACTGATTGGTGGGCAAACCACCGCAATGTTCTCTACCCAAATAGGGTCAAAAGCCATGTTAGATGCGGCCCGCGTGCGGGCACTGGCCATCACCAGTCAACTGCGTAGCGAGCTTTTTCCAGACATCGCGACCTTTATCCAAGGGGGCCTGCCAAAGGTGGATGCCAGCACCATCAACGGGCTGATTGCGCCTTTGGGTACGCCCGACGATTACGTGAAGCGTGTCAACGCCGCCGTGAATCGCGCCTTGAAAACAGCAGAACTCCAAGTCAAGCTCAAACAACAGGGCTTTGTCACGGTTGGTGGCTCGCCCGCCGAGTTTGCCGCTTGGATCCCAGCTGAAATTACGAAGTGGGCGAAGGTCATCAAGGATGCCAATATCAAAGCTGAATAGGTACTGCACATAGACGCCCGCCGAAATCAAAGTTGAATAGACGCGTCTCTTAGACCCGTGACACAGTCAATTTGAACGAAACACGCGCCCAGCATCCCGCTGGGATCACACCCCATTAAAAAACTTTATGACAATCCGAACAATCGACACCTTCGCCTTAAGCCTCCCCTTCGAAATCTATGGCCCCCGTCCAAAGTTCGCGGGGCTTGATCGCTCGATGGAGATCCTTCTGGTTCGCGTTGAGACCGACTCTGGCATCGTCGGTTGGGGCGAGGCCTTTGGCTTTGGTATTTGGCCCGCCACCCGAGCCGCAATCCACGCCATGGTGGCGCCACTTGCGCTGGGTCGCGACGAAACCAATATCCCTGCCTTGATGGAGGATCTCAATCGAAAACTTCATATCGTCGGGCGCACCGGGCCTATGGTCTTCGCTCTCTCGGGCTTGGATATCGCCCTGTGGGATATTGCAGGCAAAGCCGCGGGTAAACCGGTATCGGCGTTACTGGGTGGTGCCAAGCACACCCGTCTGTCCTGTTACGCAAGTTTGATGCGCTATACCGATCCAGGGCTAGTCGCCGAAAACAGTGCCCGCGTGGCTGAGCGAGGCTATGGCGCCGTCAAACTTCATGAGCTTGGTGTTGAGCAAGTCAAGGCGTCACGCCAAGCGATTGGGCCAAAGGTCGGCTTGATGATGGACGTCAATTGCCCCTGGTCTGTGAAAGAAGCCCTGGCAGTTGCTGACGCCGTGCGCCCCTATGACTTGAGTTGGTTTGAAGAACCCATCTGGCCCCCCGAGGATTTTGAGAGCCTTGCACAAGTCAGAGCACAGAGTGGTTTAAAAATCGCTGCGGGCGAAAACGCGATGAGCGTGAAGAACTTTGAGCAAATGTTTAAAGCGGGCGCGGTAGATATTGCGCAACCGAGTGTCACCAAAATTGGTGGCATCTCGCCCATGATGGAGATCGCCGCACTCGCTCAACAACACAATGTTGTACTGACCCCACATTGCCCCTACTTTGGTCCAGGGTTGTTAGCCAGCGTTCATATCGCTGCAGCCCTTGCCCACGCACCGATGATTGAATACTCGTTTGCCGACCTGGGTGCCAACCCCTTGGGCGATGCGATTGAAGTAAAAAATGGCTTTATCGCTGTGCCCTCGGGGCCGGGCCTTGGCCGCGATCCTGATCCAGAGATCATCAAACGCTATAGCGTGTAGCGTTTTAATTTAGAGTCGACGACCTCATGCAACATTTCGGTGCAAAGCCATCCGGTGCAGAGTTTTTATCATTTGTGCAATGCCTAGCAATACCTTGCAATACCTCGCAATACCGCCGAAGCTCTAGCCTAGAACCTCTTGACCAAGGCGCATGGAAAAGATGACAATTTTTGTGCGCGAACGTTTAGCGCATAACACGCATGGGGCAGCATTAAATGAACTATAAAACTTTCTTCAAATCATTGGTCGTTGCAGCATCTTTAGCGATCGGTCACGTTGCGTTTGCCGGCGATGCCGATTTCACGTTAACCAATCGTACAGGCTACGATATCGAATCCGTCTACATTACACCTAGTAAATCAAAAAACTGGGGGCCAGACCGCCTCGGCAGATCAATTTTGGCGAATGGCCGCTCACGCGAAATGGTCTTCAACAAACAAGGTTCAGCTTGCATCTATGACATGAAGATACATTGGGACGGCTACGGCGAAGACGATGACAGAGTTTGGGAACAACTTGACCTGTGTTCCATTAACAAAATCACTTTGCGTTACAACAAGGCTACTGACGTCACAACTGCAGTCTTCGAATAAAGCCAGTTGATCGAAAAAAGCCCTGACGCAATTCAATGTGTCAGGGCTTTTTTGCCTATTTTTTACGCGGCGGCAAGCCAGTGTGTTGGGTCAAGATGCGACCTGGGGTCACCGCTTTGCGCACCGTAGATTCAGTACTGTTTTTACGTCGCGCGCTGGTGTAACTTCCATCTGTTCTAGGCTGATGAAACGGAATCAAGTGCTTTTTACCGTTACCGATCAGATCCGAGCGCCCCATTGCCTTGAGCGCCTCACGCAACAAGGGCCAATTGTTTGCGTCGTGGTAGCGCAAAAACGCTTTATGCAGGCGACGGCGGCGGTCGCCGCGCACGATATCGACTGTTTCGCTTGTGCGAGTGACGCGCCCTAAAGGATTACGCCCCGAGTGATACATTGCGGTTGCGGTGGCCATGGGGCTTGGATAAAAGGTTTGCACTTGATCGGCACGAAAGCCATGACTCTTGAGCCACATCGCAAGGTGCATCATGTCTTCATCACTGGTGCCGGGGTGCGCCGCAATAAAGTACGGCACTAAAAACTGTTTTTTGCCGGCTTCAGCGCTGAACTTATCAAACATTTGCTTGAACTTGTCGTAGCTACCGATACCAGGC
The DNA here is from genome assembly GCA_029866055.1 of Burkholderiaceae bacterium. Taxonomy (GTDB): domain Bacteria; phylum Pseudomonadota; class Gammaproteobacteria; order Burkholderiales; family Burkholderiaceae_B; genus Zwartia. The sequence continues at coordinate 1,173 of JARXAG010000133.1, read as the reverse complement.
TTCATCATCTTAGACAAAGGCCCCATCTCGGTGTGCTCGGGTGCAATCTTTAAATAGCCCCCCACATGGTGCGTGACGAGTTCACGAATGTATTCGGGCGACTTCACGGCCAAGTCGTAACGCAAGCCTGAGCCGATCAAGATTTTTTTCACGCCCTTGATCGCGCGCGCACGTCGATACATGTGAATCAACGAACTGTGATCAGTATTTAGATTTTGACAAACGTCGGGGTACACGCAACTTGGCTTGCGACAGGCCGATTCAATCTCGGGGCTTTTACAGCCAATGCGGTACATGTTGGCGGTGGGCCCGCCTAAGTCAGAAATCACCCCGGTGAAGCCAGGTACCTTGTCGCGAATATCTTCGATCTCACGAATCACTGAGTCTTCACGACGGCTTTGAATGATTCGACCTTCGTGCTCAGTGATCGAGCAAAACGTGCAACCGCCAAAACAGCCACGCATGATGTTCACGCTAAAGCGGATCATCTCCCAGGCGGGGATCTTGGTTGCGCCATCATGACCACCGTTTTCATCCGCATACACGGGGTGTGGGCTGCGGGCATAGGGTAAATCGAATACCAAATCCATTTCAGGCGTTGTCAGCGGAATGGGTGGAGGATTAATCCAGACGTCACGCGCAGTGCGCCCCTCGCCGTGCGCCTGCACAAGCGCGCGGGCATTGCCTGGATTGGTTTCTAGATGCAATACGCGGTTAGCATGCGCATACAAAACTGGATCTGATTTCACTTGCTCGTAAGAGGGCAAACGAATCACGCTGCGATCGCGCGGCGGCACCTTGAGTTTGCCTTTGGCTTGCAGGGCTGGGTTAGGTGCAAAGACCAGCGGCGCTTCGTTAGAGGCTAAGTTACCTTTACCTGCACTAAGCTTGCCGTTACCTGCTGCTTTCGCACCATCTTGAGCCTTTGATATCACTGCCTTAGCGCTTGCTGCATTAGCACCTAGGGCCTTAGTACTTGCTGCCTGCGCACTTTTAGCATTTGCCGCATCAGCCACTTCGCGCGCTTCATCATTACGCGCACAGCTTTCGCCCTGCTCAAGCGCCTGCTCACTGATCATTAGGTAAGGATTGACATGTGCTTCGACACGGCCGGGTGCATCAACACTGGTCGAATCAATCGAAAACCAGCCCTCAGGGGTGCTGCGGCGCATA
>JARXAG010000061.1 GCA_029866055.1 Burkholderiaceae bacterium | reverse complement strand
GGCTTTGAGGCCGTTGGCTGGATGGGAATCGTCGGCCCCGCAGGGATGGATCCCGCTCGTGTAGAGGTGCTATCCAAGGCACTCATCCAATCAATTGCCGACCCAGCGATTCGCGCCAAACTTGACTCAACAGGCATGCTAACGATCGGCGGAACCCCAAAAGAATTCGCGAACTTCATCAATACTGAATACGCAAAGTGGGGTGCCGTGATTCAAAAAGCTGGCGTCAAACTTGAGTAATGATCGCAGGCCCGTGATTTCTGTCTGACGTCTTTACGCACCCGGTTCAAACAAACCAAGCTTCGAACCACCTGATTGGGCATCGCATGCCGCAAGAAATAGCGCCCCCTGGCGGGCGGTTTAGCGGCTTCCAAGCTTATCGCCCGAATCTTATTGTTTATCTTTAGTGAGTATCAGCGTGCAGTGCGACGACAGCACGCCCCCTTCGTTATGCACTAAGGCGATCTCGGCACCCTCTACCTGTCGCGCACCCAAACCGCCTCGTAACTGGCGAACAGCCTCGACGATACCAAACAACCCACCCGCCGCGCCCGCATGCGCGTGCGACAACATACCGCCGTGTGTGTTAACAGGCAACCGCCCACCGATACGAGCGTGTCCCTCTTGGTAAAAACTACCACCCTCGCCTTGTTTACAAAAGCCGAGCTCTTCAAGCTCAATAATCGGTACGATCGAAAAGCAATCGTATAACTCAGCGACATCAATATCCGACGGACCTAAGCCAGCCATTCGATACGCTATTTGTCCTGATTCAGCCGCTCCAAACTCAGTCAGGCTCGGCGCACAAATTAAATGCTCGTGGGTGTGATATTCACCGATCCCAGCAAGATAAGCAGGTTTGCTTCGTAAATCCTTGGCCCGCTCGGCAGAGGTGACAATAAAAGCACCCCCAGCATCAGAGAGCAGACAACAGTCCAAGATCTTTAGTGGATCCGCAATGGGCTTTGACCCCATGACATCCTCAATCGTAATTGGCTTTTTCATATGTGCGTTTGGGTGCAATAACGCATGTTGGCGTGTTGTCACCGAAACGGCGGCCATCTGCTCTTCGGTGGTCCCAAACAACTCCATGTGACGACGTGCAATCATGGCATAAAAAGCGGGAATCGATGGGCCATAAGGCTTTTCAAAATAAGGATGCCCCACCGCCATTAACGCCGCGACAGCTTGATCGCGGCTTTGGCCAGTGGCGCGATTTTCGCCGGCACAAACCAATACTGTCTGACAATGTCCCGCCGTAATCGCTTCGGCGGCGTGCTTAAGCATCACTGCTGGGGATGCGCCTCCAACGATCATTGAAGCCGTATAACGCGGCTTGATTCCCAGATATTCACACAGGACGCTACCCAGCATGAAGTAAGGTTCGGTAAATGAGTACGCAGTCAAGACCCCATCGATGTCAGAAAGTTTTAACCCCGAATCATCTAAGGCACGCCGGGCGGCCTGCGCGTTAAGCCCTAAACCACTCATCGTTGGTACTTTACCAATATCCGATTCACCCACACCAACGATAGCAACTTTATTGCGAATTGAATTCATCGTCTGCGTCATTTAATTCGCAACCTCTTTGGCAAGATGCCTGACAAACTGTGGCACCTTGGCCGCAGGCCCCCGTGCTTCAAAACAAACTTTCACTTGATCGCCGATACGGGTCTCAAGTGCATCCTGCCCCACAATATTCGTCATCATACGAGGCCCTTCTTTAAGTTCGATCAGGGCAATTACATACGGTACCAAGTGATCAAACTCTTTCATTGGCGCACGCCTGACGATGGTAAAACTGTGAACCACGCCAAACCCACTGGCTTGAATCCATTCAAGTTCAGTCGACCAACACGCCGGACAAAGGTAGCGTGGCATAAAGTGCAATTCTTTACAGGCCTGACATTGCCTGATCATCAGACGCTCTTGATTCGCGCTATCCCAATACACTTGCGAATCAGGATTTGCAACGGGAATGGGTAATTCAGAGTTCATTATTTTCTCTTGCACGAGGTCAAAATTTTAAATCTTTGGCGTTGATAAAATCTGCTTCTCGGCGCTGGAGTGCCGCCTCAAGACCTTCATGAAACTCGGGATTTGACATGGCAAGCGCTTGACCAAAGCCCTCAAAGGCAAACATATCAGCGAGCGATGTTTCAAACGAACGCGCCATCAAGGTTTTAGCAAGCCCCATCACCTGTGCAGGGCCTTCGGCCAGGCGCTGCGCCTGAGCAAGTCCGGCCTCGTAAAGTTCAGCATCGGGCACGACTTTAAACACTAAACCTAACCGCGCAGCTTGCTCGGCCGTAAACGTTCCGCCACTAAACAGAAAATTCTTTGCCTGAGCCATCCCAATTAATCTTGGTAAGTGATACATCATTCCGATATCGGGCATGACACCAAGCTTAAAGAAGCCCGACATAAATTTTGCACTTTCGCTGGCAATTACAAGGTCACCGGTTAAGGCCAAGCCCATTCCGCCACCCACCGCATGTCCATTGACGCCGATGACCACGGGCTTATCGAGTCCTAATAACGGAAACAACCATGTTTTAAGTGCACGAAAGCGCCGATGTACTGTCCAGGGATCACAACTGGTTGAAAGCGCCTTCAGATCACCGCCCGAACAAAAGGTCGGGCCCTCAGCCGTCAGAAAAACGCTTCTGACTTCGGCATCGTTATCGGCGAGTGCCACGGCCTCACCCAATTGTTTTCGAAACTCAGGTGTCAGAGAGTTTCTATTTTCTGGACTATTCAGGCAGATCACTAGTACTGCACCAATTTTTGATGTTTTCACTAATTGCTTAGTCAAGTTTTTCTCCGTGATCCCTTGGATTAAAAGCTTACGCGCGTTCGATTAACGCTTTGTCATGCACGCTTAGGCAGACACATATTTCAACCACCGGCCGCCGTCGACGACCATATTTTCACCGGTCACGTAGGTTGCTAAGTCGGACGCCAGATAAACAGCCGCATTCGCAATTTCACTCTTTCGACCGAAACGACCTAAGGCGGTCTTCTTACGCTCAAGCTCTTCTCGCCCAGTTTCTTGATAGAGGCGCTGAACACCTAGGGTGTCCGCAATGGGCCCTGGTGAAATCGTATTGACTCGAATATTGTCGCCACCCCACTCAACCGCCAGCGTGCGAGACAGCGAAATGATACCCGCCTTAGCGGCGGCGGCATGAGCAGCCGCAGGCCAGCCACTCAGACCCAACATGGTAACGATGCTAATAATGCAGCCCCCGTGAGCTGAATTTTTTAAATGCTTGTAACCAGCGCGACAGCCATAGAATGTGCCGTTTAAATCTATATCGACTACTGTTCGCCAACCATTAGGCGAAAGTTCAGCAGTGGGGCAACTAAAGTTGCCCGCGGCATTGTTGACCAAAATATCCAGGCTACCGAGTTGTTCGACCGTCCTCTCGATTGTCGCTTCAACTTCGTCATAGTTTCGGACATCGGTCTTAAACGCGATGGCAGTCAAACCCTCGGCAGCCATTTCAGCCACAGCACCATCTAGCCGTTCTTGGCTTCGGCTAGCCAGTACCACCTGCGCACCTAGACGAGCGTAAGTTTTAGAAATTTCAAAACCGATACCACCCGCTCCGCCAGTAATTAATGCCACACGGCCTTTTAAAAGATCTGGTGCAAACATCATTCAATATCCTTTCTATGCTTATCGCCCGAAACAATCAATCTACTTTCGCGCCGGATTCCTTGACTAACTTGGCCCACTTAGGAATATCTTTCTTAATAACCTCAGTGACTTCTTCGGGCGTGCTCCCGACGGGGATGCCTCCCATGGCTTCAATTCTTAATTTGAAGTCAGGGGTATGAATAATTTTTACGATGAGTGAATTCAGCTTTGTCACGATTGGTTTGGGCGTACCGGCGGGCAACATGATGCCGTACCAGGCAGCAAGATCGTAACCAGTCAGACCAGCTTCGGCCATCGACGGCACATTCGGCAACGCGGACACACGATCCAGCGAGGTCACAGCCAACGCTTTTATTTTTCCAGAATCTGTGTAACGCATTCCTGCCAAGACGCTTGCAAAAACGATCGGAACTTGCCCACTCAGAGCATCGATCAGCGAAGCGCCGTCACCCTTGTAGGGGATGTGCTCCATCTTGACACCGGTCATCGCTTTAAAAAGTTCGCCCGAAAAATGAGAACTGGTTCCGTTTCCACCAGAAGCAAAGCTGTATTTGTTTGGATTTGCCTTGAGAAAAGCAATCAACTCAATCACATTACTCGCAGGGATGCTTGGGTGTACTGCCAACATATTTGGCAAGATCGTAAAGATTGTGACCGGCGCAAAATCTTTGAGCGGGTGATAAGGCAAATTACCAAACAGGGTCAAGTTGCCCGCCAACGGGCCATTGGTCGAAATTAAAAAGGTGTACCCATCAGGCGCAGCCTTGGCAACTAGATCGGTCCCAATATTTCCACCAGCCCCCGGCTTATTCTCAACCGTCACGCGCTGTCCGAGCTGATCTGACATCCGTTCAGCCAGTGCGCGCCCTAAGGTGTCGGTAGGCCCACCCGCTCCAAAGGGTACGATCATTCTGATCGCCCGAGACGGATACACATCTTGGGACCAAGCGTTGGTCGAAATAAACCAGTTGACCAAGATCAGCGAAGCTGCGATGAGTTTGAGTGTATTCATGTGATAAAAATCCTTGTCTCTATATTGGTATCGGGATTCTTGTAATCAGTCGAACATGCTGACCGTAGGCCGCACCACTCACCTTAAAACTCGATCTAGCATCCGTCAAGTCAAAAGAATGTTGCTCGTCGCAACTGCACTGAAATTTCTCTAGTACAGCTTTCGTACCTTTACCAGATCTTGTTTTGGTGCAGTGCAGCGAGCCGATTTTTATCCGCTACTATTTTCGGTGGCTCGACCTATACTAGATCAATAAATTCGCTTCGATCAATCCTAGGAAAGAACAGATGCCCATAGATATTCACCTGAATGGCACCCCACTCGGTCACGAGATCCGCGGTGTCGATCTAAACAACCTTGACGAACAAACGTTCAAAGACATTGACGATGCCTACAAAACCTACGGCGTCGTGGTTATCCGCGATCAAAAACTGACTCCAGATCAGCAACTCAATTTCAGCCGTCGTTTTGGATCTTTAGACCGCTTTGTCTTCGATCGTTTCAACATGAAAGAAAATCCAGAAATTTTCATTGTTTCGAATCTGCTCGATGACGGAAAACCAGTGGGCATGGAAGATGCAGGTCGCTACTGGCATAGCGACATGTGGTACGTCGCAACGCCACCGCGTGGATCGTTCTTATATGCGGTAGAAGTCCCGCATGATGGTACGCGCCCACTTGGAGACACGTACTTTGCGAGCACACGCTATGCCTACGAAACCTTATCCGAACCGCTGAAAGAACAAGTCAATCAACTCAGCGCAGTCTTTAGCTCACGAAAATATGGCGAGTATGTCGGGCATACTCCCGAGAAAGCAAAAGACAACATCTACCTAAAAGAGGTTGTTGCAGCGCGTGAAAAAATTAAGAATAACGAAATTACGCACCCCTTGGTCAGGACACATCCCATTACTGGTAAAAAAAGCTTACATGTCGTTCAGGGTGTCATTAGTCAAGTGATCGGCTTATCGGCTCAAGACTCTGAAGAACTCATCGACACTCTCGTGAATCATGTCATTCGACCTGAGGTTGTGTATCGACATGTCTGGCGTGTTGGCGATATCGTTCTGTGGGACAACTATTCTGCCCTCCATCGCGCGACCGGTGATTTCAAATTGCCACAGCGACGCCACATGCATCGCACGACGCTCAGTGCACCAAAAATCAACTAAAACGAATGAGGAGTCATTACGAATGAAGATTTTTTCTCGCTCGACACTGGGGCTATTTTTTTTCTTTAACATTGCGTTATGTTCGCCAACCTTACAGGCACAATCAGAAGTTTTTCCGAGTAAAGCCGTTACCCTGATCGTACCTTTCCCTGCTGGTGGCTCAGCGGATGCGACGAGTCGCTCGTTAGCTCAAAAGCTTTCGGCACGCTGGAAACAACCGGTCATCGTAGTCAACCGCCCAGGTGCGGGAACAACAATCGGCCTGAATGCAACCGCCACGGCGGCTCCTGATGGTTACACAATCGGAATGAATTCGATTTCGCATATTGTGCAGCCCGCGGTCAGAGCAAAATTACCGTATGACTCAGTCGCCGACTTTACGTTTATCTCAAAAGTCCTTGAGGCGCCTTTTGTATTGACCGTTAATGCCGCCTTACCTATTAATTCGATTGCCGAACTCGTTACCTATGCGAAGGCGAACCCACAAAAACTGAACTATGCCTCGTTTGGCGTTGGTTCAGCAGGCCACATATTTTTTGAGATACTGTCTCAACAAACTGGAATTCGCGCCACTCATGTGCCGTATAAAGGTACAGGCGAAGCAACCGTTGCTCAGTTAAACGGTGACTCACCGTTAATGTTCGACATGATTACCTCACCGTTACAGCAAATTCGATCAGGAAAGTTACGCCCACTACTCGTCACGACGGCAACTCGCTCAAACGAATTACCGAACGTACCGACTAGTCGCGAATCTGGCATCAGTGAGCTTGAGATGCCCACATGGTTTGGCATAATCGGCCCAAAAGGTATCCCACCGACAATCGTGACAGAACTCAACGCAGCTGTTGTCGAGGCCCTCAAAGCACCCGATATCGTGGCGTTGATTGAAAAACAAGGTATGACACCAGCACCGAGTACACCCGCAGAATTTAAAAAATTCGTAGAAGACTCGATTGCAATCATTCAACGGGCGGCCACATCAGCCGCCATTCCTAAGGTAGACGATTGAATTAACACTGCGGTAAAAAGTATCTAAGTTTTATACCGCTCATCGTGGTCAATCGCCTTCAACGAGAATGAATCAAATAGCCAACTAATCCACCGGAAATCGCCGTGATCGTTGACATAGCCCATTTCTTTTCTTCGGCCGTTGAATGCGTCGAAAACAGCGCCTGAACGCAAATCCAGCCAATCAGAATCACGAACCCCGCAGCCAATCCAACCAAAACAATCTCTTTGGCAAGTCGAACAAAACGATCGCCTTTTTTTTCGTCGGGACATAAAGAAACGGTATACGTGTGATTCCGAGGCGGCGCACTCAAATCCAGTGTACGCATCACAGCCCCGTGATTTCAGTCTGAACTCTTTGCTCACCCGGTTCAAACAAACCAAGCTTTAAACCACGTGATTGGGCATCGCATGCCGCAAGATAGAGTTGCAGAGCTTTTCTAAACACTTCGCTCTTGTTTGCAGCAGAACCTGCAACTCGATCAATATCGTGATTTAAATCATCAGACAAAACAACACTCAATCGTATGCTCAAGTCGGCTCCTATTTTGCGATCCAAACGCCCACCTGTCCGGATCTAAGGCGTGCGTCAGGGACTTATTTTAGCGCCGACTAAACCTAGGCAAACTGCATCTCTCAGCTATTTATTTTGTATTAAATTGTTACTAATCTTAATTTATACAAACTAAACCTTCGAGAGGCGATCGATCGTAGGCACCAATTTTCTCACAAGAGTTAGAGGTATGTTAGGCGATAGGCATCCCCGCCCTTTAGGGTCGCGCGGATATTAATTCGCACTGATTTTTGCCGACTTCACGATTGCTGCGTATTTCACAATCTCGCTACGAATTAGCGCACTAAACTCAGTAGGTGTATTTGGGCTGGCCTCAAGACCCATGGCAGCTAGCTTTTCTTTCACTTCAGGCAAGGCCAACATTTTTCGCAACTCATTGTTGAGTTTATCTACGATGTCTGTTGGAGTATTCTTGGGCGCCACAATGCCATACCAAGTACCTGTCTCAAAGCCTGGCAAGGCGTTTTCGGCCATTGTAGGTACATCTGGCATTGCCGCTACGCGCTGCAATGACGAAACGGCTAACGCACGAAGTTTTCCACTTTTGACATAAGGCACAAGCGTAACCATATTGTCGAACTGCGCATCGGTGATGCCGCCAAGCAAATCAGTTGTAGCGGGTGCGCTACCCTTGTATGGCACATGATTCAATTCAATATTTGCAGCCAAACTAAAACTGACACCCCCTAAATGTTGCGCGGTACCCGTACCGCCATTTCCCAAGTTAATTTTGCCAGGATTACGTCTTGCTAATTCAATAAACTCACTAAGAGACTGCGCCTGAACGGCGGGATTCACAACCAATAATAAAGGTGCCTTAACCAATAAGATCACAGGCGAAAAATCAGTGACTGAGTTGTATGTCAGGTTCGTATACAACGACGGATTAACCGCCATAAAACCGGCTGCAGCTAGGGTTAAGGTGTAGCCATCCGCAGCGGCTTTCGCTCCAGCGTCCGCACCAATATTGCCGCCCGCGCCGGGTTTGTTTTCAACGACTACTGGCTGCGCCCATACTTGCGTCAAATGTTGCGCCGCCATACGGGCCAAAATATCAGTCGCACCACCAGGCGCAAATGGCACAACAATACGGAGTCCTTTTGTTGGATATGTGGTTTGCGAACTAGCAACATTCAAAAAACCGCCAAAAACCATCAAGGCTAGACTCAATCTAGCAATCAAAGCGATACGGCTCAGCATAGCAATCCCGCCTACAAAGAATAGTTAATCAAAACCAACACGTTTTTTATTAGTCAATACGAGCGCGCGAATCTTTCACAACATTGGTAGATCCAAGAAAATGGTAGTCATTCGTTATGTGACGGCGTAGCGATCAACAAACTCTTGTCGAACGGTGATCCCCAGCCCAGGGCGGTCTGGAATCTCAACCATACCATCATGGACAGTGAACTGCTCGACTGCAAGCTCTTGCAATAATGGATTCGCACCCAAAGAGTACTCTAAGAGCCATCCCGCTGGCGACGCTGCCGCAACATGCATACCCGCAGCAAAAGCGAGTGCGCCGGTCCACAGATGCGGCGCAAGCCGCAAATTCCAGGCTGACGCGATTGCACCGATCCGCATCGCTTCTGAGATGCCCCCGCAAATTGCAAGATCTGGCTGGAAAATGTCAGCAGCCCGAAGCTCAGCTAAATCACGAAAGTCAAAACGATTGAATTCACTTTCACCAGCGGCGATCGGTATCGCAGTCGCCGCACGTACTTCGGCCATCCCCCGCTTGTCATCGGCAGTCACCGGTTCTTCGAACCACAACAGATTACAGTCTTCTACCAACCGACAAAACCGTTTAGCCTGAGCCACGTTATAGGTACCGTGCGCATCACAGGCCAACCCGATATCAGGCCCAAGCGCCTCGCGCGCTGCGATCACTCGCTTCGCGGATTGAAGTGGATCGCCATCGATGACGCCAACGCGCATTTTCACTGCTTTGAACCCACCTTTAGCCACGTAACCTAATAGTTGTTCGCCAATATGATCGACGTCGGCCCAACCCCCTGAAGCGTAGGCTGCCATATGCGACGCTTTGCGCCCACCCAACAAGCGCCATACCGGTGCATTTAAATGCTTACCTAATAAATCCCATAAAGCAAGGTCAATGCCGCTCATCGCAGAAATCGAAACTCCACGTCTACCCAAAATTGGAAAGACATGTCCGTGCGCTAACGCGTAGTGCCCGCGACAGCCGTTGTACATCAACTCATACAAACGATTAATCTCGCGAGGATCTTCACCAATTAATGCAGGGCCAAATTTCTGATTAATGATTGCAACCACACCGTGACTGTTGCCTTCGCTACCGACTTCCTCTTTTGCCTCGCCCCAACCAACCAACCCACAAACGGTTTCAATCCGAACCAACACCGAATCAAAAGAGGCGACCCGCCCAAAATCTGAGACGTGTTGTTTGTCGGAAGGAATGGGGACATGTAGCCAACGCGCGTGAATAGATTTTATTTTCATGACAGGCCGCTATCTGAGTTTGCACGAGTCCATAATATGCCAAAAAGTCTTAGCTCAATGTAAAAATAAAGACGTCTGCACATCTACATGCATACAACCATGTAGAAAACCGCAGCGACAGGGCCCTATCGCTGCGGCGCAACATGCGACATCAAAATGACTCGGTCAATTAGAGGTGGTAGCTTCAATACTCTTAGCGATTCTGATTTCCAGGATTAAACAAGCATTGAAATACATCCACAACAATTTCAAGTTGGCAATTTAGCTGGCCTTGCACGCACAGCCTCTTCATTAATATCTGAGCCCCAGCCAGGGCCCTCGGGCAACACGATCTCGCCATCGATAATCTGAATCGGATGGGTCATGTATTCACGCGTAAACGCAGCTTCGTCGACGACGTATTCCATGATGCTGAAATTTGAAGTCGCTGCTGAAAAATGCGCCCCCATGAGCGAAGACAACTGCCCGTGATAGTTATGCGAAGCGACGTTGACTTCATAACTCTCAGCCATGGTCGCCATTTTGGTTGACTCTAGTAAGCCGTTCCATTGCGGGTCAATAATCGCGACGTCTGCAGAGTTGGCCTCAAGATAAGGACGAAGCGCTTGCCGGCCTAGCAAGGTTTCAAGCGACGAGATTAGTGTCGTGGTGGATTGCTTGACTTCAGCCAAGGCCTTAGGATCTTGTATATCGACCTCAAGCCACATGAGATTAAAACGTTCAAGCGCGCGAGCGATTCTTTTTGCACCTTCGGGCTTAAAGTGGAAATTCAGATCGAGCGCCAACTTCACATCTTTTCCGGCACCCTGCTCAAAGGCCGCGAGCAATTCAACAATC